>CACANV010000078.1 GCA_902533955.1 uncultured Pelagibacteraceae bacterium | reverse complement strand
CCTACATTCATTTATTTTTGATAAATATTTCTTTTATTAAAATACAATTTATTTTTTGGAACATTTTTTAAAACTAAACTGCCTGCTCCAATTTTACTATTTTTGCCTATAGTTATACCACACATTATTATGGTTCCTGAACCTATAGAAACCCCATCTTCTAAAATAGTTTTTTCAAGTTTCCAATCATCTTCATTCTTTAATTCTCCTTTTTCATTTACTGCACTTGGATTTTTATCATTTATAAAAATAACATTGTGACCAATAAAAACATTGTCACCAATACTAACTCCAGAACAAATAAATGAATGAGATGAAATTTTACAATTTTTACCAATAGATACGTCTTTTTGAATTTCTACAAAAGGTCCAATTTTTGTATTTTTTTTAATCTTGCAACCATAAATATTTACAAGTTTTTTGTTTGCAATCCATACAGTTTTGTCAATTTTTGATTTTTTTATTGGCATAAAATTAATTAATAACTTTTATTAATCTATTAAACAATGTTTATTAATTTAAGTTTTCAACAGAAATTTTTGATTTTTTAATATTTTTATTAAATTCAATATGTGTTTTTTCTACTTTATTCAAAAAAATATCTCTCAATGTAATTAAATAAGCCAAAGGAAACAAAAGAGTTAAAAACTTATAATCTTTTAATGGTTTAAGCATTTTTTTTCCTTTTTGAAAATTTATATCTCCATGAATTGTATATCTCCAATAATTTGTTATTGTTATGATTTTATTAAAAAAAGACATATCGGTAAAATTTTTTTTATTTAAAACTTCAGCTATACAATAAGCTGAACCTCTTGTATAACGCATTTTTTTTCCAAAACTAATATTGTTTTCTGCGGATCTATCCATAATTTTCATTATTTTAGGAGAAAGAATAAATTTTTTATTTTTATAAATTTTTTCAAATAATGAACTCTCTGTAATTAGAAAATCTACTTCTAAGAATTCTTTTCCTTTTAAAAATTTAGTTTTTTCTAAGATTACTCCATCACCTTTAATAACTTTTTTTAATTCTTCAAAAGTAATATGCCTTTCTAACTTTGGCATATTTTTTTTTGTAAAAGTTTGACTTATTCCATTTTTGTCAATTCCGTTAGCAAAAATACCAATATATTTATTTTCTTCATTTTTTGGAATCTTTTTGGTTAAACTATATAAATTTTCTAAAGCTTTTGGTAATAATATATCATCTGAACCACATTGAGTTACATATTTTCCTGACATTTTTTTTAGCATAATATTATCCAATTTTGATTTTCCAATTCTCAACGTAGAATTAATATAGATAATTTTAAAACCTGATGTTTTGGCAAATGATCTAATTATTTTATCTGTATTATCTAAAGATCCATCGTTAGCAACAATCCATTCAAAATTTTTAAATGATTGCTTTTTTAATGATTTAGCTAATTTAATTAAAAATTTTTCCCTGTCCCAAGTTGCTGTTAATACTGAAATTAAAGGTTTTTTTGATTTAGTCATTTATATTAGACGCAAAATAAAGTTATAAATTTAAAAATTTTAAAACGTAATACCATATTTTCTAATTTTTTTTCTTTCTTTTTAAATCAATTTGTCTATAAGTTCCTACTCAAAATTGAACTCAAAATTTAGTGGCAAAAACTAATAAATTAGTCAATATTAACTATTAGAATTTTGTTGTCCAATTAAGTAGTGGGGGTGTAGCTCAGTTGGTTAGAGCACGTGCCTGTCACGCACGGGGCCGAGGGTTCGAGTCCCTTCACTCCCGCCATCAATTGTTATATAAATAAGGCTTAAATATGTGACCTATCAACTCTTTTAGTTGATATAATAGTTGTTATAAAGAATCAGAATGTTTGAAGAATTTTTAAAAGATTATTTATCTATAATTCTATTTTTAATAATAGCACTTGGCTTAAGTATGGCTTTTGTTGCCTTAAATTATTTGGCATCTCCAAAAAAGCCAGATCCAGAAAAATTGTCAGCATATGAGTGTGGTTTTGAACCATTTAACGATTCAAGAATGGAATTTGATGTAAGATTTTATTTAGTAGCAATTTTGTTCATTATTTTTGATTTAGAAATTGCTTTTTTATTTCCTTGGGCTGTATCT
>CACANV010000077.1 GCA_902533955.1 uncultured Pelagibacteraceae bacterium | reverse complement strand
AACTTCAATATCGTAATTGTATTTTTTACTTTTTTTAATATCATTTAAATTCTTAATTTTTTTTATTACATCTGGAATAAATTTTTGTCCTCCAAATCCAGGAAAAACACTCATAATTAAAATTAAGTCTATATTATCAAGATATTTGTCCAAAACATCTATATCGGTATCTGGATTTAAAGAGATGCCAACTTTTTTATTAAGCTTTTTTATAAGATTAACTGATTCATTTAAATTTTCTGTAGCTTCTGGATGAATTGTAATTATATCAGCCCCAGCATCTGCATAATTTTTAATATATTTGTGTACCGGTGATATCATCAGGTGAACATCAAAGGGTAGTTTTGTAAATTTTCTTAATGCTTTTATAACTGGCGGTCCTATAGTCAAATTTGGTACGAAATGTCCATCCATAACATCAACATGAATTAGATCAGTACCACCAGCTTCCAATCTTTTTATTTCATTACCTAGCTGACTAAAATCAGCAGATAATATAGAAGTTGAAATTTGTATTTTTTTCATTGATAGATAGATTTACTACTATCAATTTTTGTTTTTTTTTTGAATTAGTTTTTACCAAAAAGTCTATAAATTTCAGCGGCAATTTCACTTTCTAATGGAAAAGAAAGCATTCCCATTACAGAATACCCCATCAAATAGGGCATTAGGTAAAATCTAAACATATAGAAAAACCATGCCACGTATAAGGGCACTAATGGTCCAATTATAAAACTTGGTGTTATAAATTTAAATATTCTAATTATAGGATTGGTAAACTTAACAAAAACTCTCATAAAAAAAAATTGAGAGTCTTCTCTTTGAAATATATTCATTGCAGACCTGCCTATTAAAGTCCACATAACGATCCCAAGAATATAATCAACAACTAAAATGTATAGTGGCATAAAATTTTTAAGAATTAATTAGTGGGGGCGAAAATCGCCCCCAAAAAATTTAATTTAATTAATGTTGCTTGCCAAGAATAGTTTTACCAGATGGTACACGAACTTCGTCTACCATTTTCTGAGTATTTTTATCAGGCTCTGGTGTCATTAAACTAACAACAACCATAACAACTAAACATACACTTGCTCCAATGATACCGAAACGTAAGTGGTCAATACCTAGCCATGCAGGGTTACCCATAAACTTAGGATATACATAGATTAGGTAAGCTGTTCCAGATGCTAGACCTGCAATCATACCTGCGATCGCTCCTTGTCTTGTTGCTCTTTTCCACCAAACACCAAGTATTAATGGGAAGAACAATCCTGACATGGCAAAATCAAATGCCCAAGCAACTGCCCCAAGGATACTAGTGATCCTCATAGATGCAATGTAAGCTCCGAATGCTCCAATTACTATAAGTAGTGCACGTGCAACTAACAATCTTTTTCTTACGTCTGCTTTTGGATCAATGATTTTAAAGTAAATATCATGTGATAAAGCATTAGCTATCGCAAGAATTAGACCATCTGCAGTTGACATTGCAGCAGCCATACCTCCAGCAGCAACTAATCCAGAAATAACATATGGTAAACCTGCAATTTCTGGTGTTGAAAGAACAACCACATCACCTCTCATGAACCATTCATTTAACTGAAGAATTCCATCTCCATTAAAGTCAGCAATGAATGCTTGTTTTTGAGCGGTCCATGCAGAAACCCAATCAATTGCCATAACAGCTGATATTTCTTTTCCAATAATACCAGTTGGTAAATTTGGATCCATTAAAGACAACTTAGATAGTGTAGCTAACATTGGTGCAGAAGTATAAAGTATTGCAATAAAGAACAATGACCACGCCACTGATTTTCTTGCAGCTTTAACACTAGGTGTTGTGAAATATCTCATTAAAATATGAGGTAAAGAAGCAGTTCCCACCATCATACATAATGCTAATGAAATAAATTTCCAAGCAGCCATTCCACCATCTGGTACTGCTGAATGCGCTACAGAAATAGATTTTAATCCACCTGGAACACCTGCAGATTTAATATCTGCTGCAGCGTTTTTAACTAAACCAAATTGAGCTTCAAGTTCACCTAATCTTGCGACTTCTTCTCCCAACATTAGATGAGGTAATACTCCAAAACCACCTTTGTTACTAATCCAGAAAATTGGAATTAAATAAGCTATGATC
>CACANV010000076.1 GCA_902533955.1 uncultured Pelagibacteraceae bacterium | reverse complement strand
TGGTTTTAAAATTCCATTTATGGAAGGTTTGAATGGAGTTATATTTGCTGAAGCTATTCATTATTTTCCATTTATACTTATTAATTTGGTGGCAAGTTTAAACAATATTGACAAATCAATGGAAGAGTCAGCACAAAATCTTGGTTCTAGTGGATTTAATTTATTTAGAAAGATTGTCTTACCTTTGTCTATGCCTGGTTATGTTGCTGGGGCATCACTTGTATTCTTAAAAGTATTTGATGATTTAGGCACTCCTTTACTTCTTGATATTAACAATATGTTGGCTCCTCAAGCATACTTAAGAATTTCAGCAATAGGCATTGATGATCCAATGGGATATGTGATGGCAGTAATATTGATTGTTACATCTCTTGCAGCTATGTGGATTGCAAAAATGGCTTTAGCTGGAAAAGATTATTCAATGCTTCAAAAGGGTGGAGGTGGATTAGCTAAAAGAAAATTAAATGTTAAAGAAAAAATTATGGCTTATGGAGTAATTATTTTTATTCTTTTAATAGTTTTAGCTCCACACATTGGGCTAGCTTTACTTTCTTTTGGAACAATATGGTCATTTAGCTATTTTCCTGATGCGTATACTTTAAACCATTACAAAGAAATATTTGAAACTTCTAATTTTATAAAGAATACATTTTTATATTGTTCTATTGCAGCATTCATTGATGTGCTTCTTGGTGTATTAATTTCTTATATAGTTTTAAGAACAACTATCAAATGGCGAGAATTTCTAGATTATACTGCAATGGCCGCTCTTGCAATTCCTGGATTAGCTCTTGGTATTGGTTATCTAAGAACATTTTATCAATTTAACATACCATTTACTGACAAACCTTTAGCGAGCTGGTGGTTTATTATTGTTATAGCATTAACTATTAGAAGATTGCCATATGCTTTGCGTGCATGTAATGCTGCACTAACTCAAATTAGTATTTATCTTGAAGAGTCAGCAGAAGTTCTTTCTGCTACTAGGTATGTAATTCTTAAAAAAATTGTAGTCCCATTAATGTTGGCAGGTATTTTGGCAGGATTTATTACAAGTTTCGCAACTGCTACAGTTGAACTTTCAGCAACAATTATGTTGGTTTCAAATGATATAGATGCCCCATTATCATATGCAATATACTCTTATATGCAAACAGCTGCCGGAAGAGGCCCTGGGGCTGCACTTGGCGTTATAGCTGTTGTAATAGTTGGAATAGGAACTTATGTTTCTCAGCGTATAATAGAAAGAAAACAAAATGAAAAATTAATTAATGTAAATTAACAATATGGATAATAAATTAAAATTTCAAAGTAGTGGAGTAAGCATAAAAGATGTAGATGTTTTTTACGGAAGAAACCATGTAATAAAAAATATAAGTATTGATATTAAGCCTGGAGAATTTTTTACTTTTCTAGGACCCTCAGGATGTGGAAAGACAACTTTATTAAGATTAGTTGCTGGTTTTGAAAGCCCCAGCAAAGGAAAAGTAACTATAGGAGAAAATGATGTTACCACATTACCACCATGGAAAAGAAATATCGGAATGGTATTTCAAAATTATGCTTTATGGCCTCACATGAGTGTATTTAAAAACGTTGCATTTGGATTAGAGCAAAAAAAAATTGATAAAAAAAAAATAATTGATCTTGTAAATGATGCGCTAGAATTGGTTGGTTTGGAAGGTTATGAAAATCGACGACCATCACAACTATCTGGCGGACAACAGCAAAGAGTCGCTCTTGCAAGAACTTTAGTAGTTAAACCTACTATATTGCTTTTAGATGAACCTTTGTCAAATTTAGACGCAAAGTTAAGAATTCAAATGAGAAAAGATATCTTAAATCTGCAAAGAAAACTAGGAATAACAACTATTTTTGTAACCCACGATCAAGAAGAAGCAAATGTAATGTCAGACAGAATGGCAATAATTAATAATGGAATTCTTGAACAGCTAGGTGAGCCAGAATTTTTATATAACAATCCTACTAATTTATTTACTGCAAATTTTCTAGGAACCACAAATTCCTTGGAAGGAGAAGTGATTAAAAGTAATGGAAAGTTAAAATTTGTTAGCAAAGAAAACATCGAAATCGAAAATGTAAATTTTAGCGAAGGAAAATGTAAGATTTTACTTAGACCACAAAACTTTTATATAAACAATAAAGAAAATAAAGATGAAATAATTAGATTAAA
>CACANV010000075.1 GCA_902533955.1 uncultured Pelagibacteraceae bacterium | reverse complement strand
GTATATCTGATGGAGGTGAAGCTCTAAAATTTAGATGTTTTATTACTAATGAAAACTCAAATGAATTTCCTGCTTTAAGTAACTTAATTAAAGAACTCCAAAGCAAGGAAACACATAGTAAAATGTCTGATTTAATTAATAAAGATTTATCAAATTCGTATGTGAGAGTTGAGGTGATATGTGATCGAGAAGGTTTTTGGCTTAAACCTCACTGTGATATTAAAGAAAAACTTATGTCCTGTTTGCTCTTTGTAAATAAGCATAATGAGAGTGAGGATTTAGGAACCGATTTTTATGATAGCAACCTAAACTTGGTAAAAACTTTGCCATATAAGGACAATTATGGTTATTTTTTTTCAAGTGGACCAAACACTTGGCATGGAATGGAAAAAAAAGAAATAGTTAAAGAGAGAAGATGTCTACAAGTTAACTATGTTGATTTCAAAACGGATTGGAAAGTAGATTAATTTTCCTGAAGCGATTTTACTTTCAGTTTTTTATTTTTTAATGATTGAATTGCATCCAGGCAAGCATATGCAGTTGACATATTCGTACAATATGGGACTTTATTAATTAATGTAGCTCTTCTCAAGGCTCTTGCATCACTAAGACGATGCCTTCTTTTGCCACCGCCAGTATTAATTACTAATGCAATTTTTTTTGAGTTTAAAACATCAACTATGTGAGGAGCTCCACCACTTACTTTATTTATTTTTTTGCATTTAATGCCTTTATTTCTAATAGCATGGGCTGTGCCATTTGTACCACAAAGATTGAAATTTAATTTTAATAGTTTTTTAGCAAGATCAATTATTTCATCTTTATGTGAATCTTTAACAGATAAAAAAGCCAGACCTTTAGTAGGTAAAGAATTTGATGCAGCTATTTGACTTTTGGCGTAAGCCATACCAAAATCATCATCAAATCCCATCACTTCACCAGTTGATTTCATTTCTGGACCAAGAAGAACGTCGCTATCTGGAAATTTATTGAATGGGAAAACAGCTTCTTTAACAGCAAAAGTTTTATTAGTTTGATATTTTAATTTATATTTTGCAAGTTTTTCACCTGCCATAATTCTCGATGCAATTTTTGCAAGTGGAACACCATTAGCTTTTGAAACAAAAGGAACAGTTCTACTGGCTCTCGGATTAACTTCGATCACAAATATTTCATCCTTTTTAATTGCAAATTGTATATTTAAAAAACCTTTAACTTTTAAAGCTAAAGCTAATTTTCTAGTTTGTATCTTTAGCTCTTTTAACAAGTTTTCTTTAATTGATATTGGAGGCAGACAACAAGCAGAATCTCCAGAATGAATTCCCGCTTCTTCAATGTGTTGCATAATTCCAGCAACGTAAACATCTTTACCATCTGATATAGCATCAACGTCAACTTCCATTGCATTATTAATAAATTTATCAATTAAAATTGGATTTTCTTCTGAGGCTTTAAACGCCTCATTAATGAATTCTTTCAATTGGTTTTTTTCATGAACTATTTCCATTGCTCTTCCACCAAGAACGTAAGAAGGTCTAATAACTAGAGGCAAGCCAATTTTATTAGATATTTTTATTGCTTGATTGTAAGTATAAGCAATTCCACTTTCAGCTTGTTTTAAATTTAATTTTATTAGCAAATTTCTAAATCTGTCTCTATCTTCAGCTAAATCAATCGATGTATATTGTGTCCCTAAAATAGGTAATGAATTTTCATGAAGAAATTTTGCTAATTTAATAGGTGTTTGGCCACCAAATTGAGCAATAATTCCTAATAAGCTTCCATTAGATTTTTCTTTTAAAATTATATTGTGAACATATTCTTCAATTAGTGGCTCAAAATATAGTCTATCACTCGTGTCATAGTCAGTTGAAACTGTTTCTGGGTTACAATTTATCATTATTGTTTCAAAACCATCTTCTTTCAATGCAAAACTAGCTTGGCAACAGCAATAATCAAATTCTATACCTTGACCTATACGATTTGGACCTCCACCAAGAATTATTATCTTTTTTTTATTAGTTGGGTTCGCTTCACATTCAGTATTTACTGAAAAATTTCTTTGATAAGTAGAATACATATAAGGCGTAAATGATTTAAATTCAGCAGCACAAGTATCTACTTTTTTATATACAGGAAAAACCTTTAAAGCAGTTCTTTTTGATCTTACTATTTTCTCTTTTATTCTTGTTAATTTTGAAAGTT
>CACANV010000074.1 GCA_902533955.1 uncultured Pelagibacteraceae bacterium | reverse complement strand
ATCTATTTAGTTGAAATGATTTAGAAAAACTAATTGAGAAAGAATTTGATATATAGTCGTAATTCTTAATGTTCGAGTCTGAAAATACCTTTTCATATGATAAATTTATGAAGAAACTTCTATTAGGGTCTATTTTAGGGAAAAAATCTCCAATAGCCTTGGTTAACATTATATCTACAGTATTTGTTATATCTGACCTTAAAATATTTGAATTAATGCTTGAATCTGTCTTTTTGTAGTGATTTATGCTCAGTGATTCCCCAATTGATATATAGGCAAAAGAGTAAGCAAGGTTTAACCTTAGACTTAAATCGTAGGTTTCATAATCATTTACGTCATCCTTTGCATCAGAATCACTATAACCTATAGAAGTTGCTGTTGAAATAATTTCACTAAACATAAAATCATGTCCTAAGGTATAACCATGTGCAATAGCATTTGTAGCATTTGCTGTTGTATCTGAAGAATTGTGATCTCCTTTTGCATCAGAATAAGAATAACCATAATTAAAAGAGTTTTTTTCGCCTGCACTAAAATAACCACTTAAACCATACATAAAAGAAAGACTATCTGCATCATCTTTGTAATCAGTTTTACTTAACATTAAGTAAGGACTTAAGTTCTGATTACCAGCTGAAGTATCTAATGCTAAAGTCATTCCATAACTTTCAAAATCATCTGCCGTTTCATGATCTTGATTTGATGGTGAACCATTTAAATTAATCATAAAAGAAGAGCTTTCGCCAACTTTTCTTGATGCGGTAAATCCTAAACTTCCACTTTGTGTATTATCAAATTTTGCAGTTCCGAAATTTATTACTGAGTCAGAACTATCTTGTAATCTAGTTTTTGAAACACTGTTAACATTATTATTTTGTATTATTCCACCACCAAATTCGGCATAAAAATTCCATAGTTTAGGCTCTTGGTCTTCTTTAATCTCTTCTTCAATTTCATTAACAGTCTCTAAATCTTCACTTGTTAAATCTTTTGTTTTAATTTCCTCTATCAGAGTTAAAGCTTTATTAGGTGAGTCTGCTTGTACTAAAACTGAAAGTAAATAAAGTTTTATTTCAACATTGTCAGGATAAAGCATATTAAGTCTTTCCAAAGTTGAAATTGTTTGTTTGAAGTTTCCAGTTTTTCCTTGTTGTCTAGCGTATTTTAAATTTAAATCTAAGTCATTTGGATTTTGAAGAATTTGCATGTAGGTAACATTTTTATTTGTACTTTCTTGTGCTTGAGCTTTTGAAAAATTTATTGTCTCTAGAATTAAACCTGATAACAAAATTATTAAAGCACAGGAACATAAAAAATTTAGAATATTTTTGTATATCTTGGTCATGATTTAAACTTATATTTAATAACTAGATATTTGATCTTGACTATAAATTCTACAACTCATTACAATACTTAAACCAAGCATTATTGAAAGCATCGAAGACCCTCCGTACGACATTATTGGTAAAGGTGCTCCTACAATTGGAAGTAATCCTAAAACCATGGCAATATTAACAAAAACATAAAGAAAAATTGCAGTTGCAAATCCGAAACAATACAACCGAGCAAAGAAACTTCTTGAATGGAATCCAATACTAATAATTTTATATATTAGCAGTACATATAAAATTATTAAAATTATAGATCCTAAAAATCCAAACTCTTCAGAAAAAAGTGTAAATATAAAGTCAGTATGTTTTTCGGGTAAAAACTCTAGATAGCTTTGAGTACCTTTTAAAAATCCTTTTCCAAAAAATCCTCCAGAACCTATTGCAATTTTTGATTGGATTATTTGATATCCAGCACCCAATGGATCTCGATCTGGGTTAAAAAAAGTTAAAATTCTTGCTTTTTGATAAGGTTTTAAAAACGATATTACAAATGGAAAAGAGACTAAAAATAAAAGCCCAGAATAAACAAAATATTTTATATTTAATCCGGCTAACCAGATTATCGCTATTCCACTTCCAGCAATTAAAATTGAAGTTCCCAAATCTGGTTGATTTATTACAAGTGCACAGGGAATAAGAAGCAGAATTATTGGTTGAATTAAAAATTTAATACTCTGAATATCTGCACTTTGAATTCTATGGTAATATCTTGCAAAACAAACAATTATTGCAATTTTCATTAATTCTGAAGGTTGGAGATTTAAGAAATATAGATTGATCCAACGTTTTGATCCTGAAGAGGCTAATCCAAAAAATATTACTAAAATTAATAAAATTAATCCAATTAAATAAAATAAATAAGCATTTTTATACCAAGTTGAAATCCTAACAAATGATAAGGCTAAAAACATTATAAAAAAAGCAACCAA
>CACANV010000073.1 GCA_902533955.1 uncultured Pelagibacteraceae bacterium | reverse complement strand
AAGCAAAAATAATTATAAATAAAAAGTTAAACAATAAAAAATTTAACTTAAATGTATCAGGTTTGAAAAATATTTATAAAGCAATTAATATAAAAATTAATAATAGTTATTTACAAAATAAAATCAAAAAGTACTATAAATGAAAATTTCAATAGTTATTCCTGTTTATAATAGCGAAAGGATACTAAAAAAACTTGTTAAAGAAATTAAAAAAAATCTTAAAAAAAAAGTATATGAAATTTTTTTGGTTAATGATTGTAGCAAAGATTCTAGTTGGAAAATTATAACTAAACTTTCAAAAATCAGTAATAAAATTAAAGGCATATCCCTTCAAAACAATTATGGACAGCACAATGCGATCATGGCAGGCCTGAAATATGCTAATGGTGATTATATAATCATTATGGATGATGATTTGCAGCACCATCCAAAATATATTTTAAAATTAATAAATAAAATTAAATTAGGATTTGATCTTTGTTATACAAATTATATTGATAGACAGCATAGTTATTATAAAATTTTATTAAGTCAAATAAGCAATATTGTTTCTAGTTTACTTATTAATAAACCTTTCAAGTTATATTTATCTTCTTTTAAATGCATAAATCAAAGTTTAAAAAAAAAATTAATTAAAGTTAAAGACCCAAAAATTTATATAGATGGTTATTTAATAAAATTTACTAAAAAAATAACTTCTATAAATATTAATCATAAGAAAAGATATTTTGGAAAAAGCAATTATGATTTAAAAAAATTATTTTCTTTATGGGTTGATCTTACTTTGTTAAGCAAAATTTATCCTTTTCAATTTATTTCAATATTAATATTATTAGTTAAGTTAGCAGTATATCCTTTTATTTTTTACAGATTTTTGTTTAAAAAAGAACAAAATATACAATATAAAATTTCAGAGAAAACCTTTTAAGTTTAGATTAAAATAAATTTTTAATGGTTTTATATATGTTTGTTGATCTTGGTTTATTGTCCGCATGCTTAAATTTATGCTTACGATTAATTGATTGCAAAAATTCATAATCATGTTCGGGTGTTTGAATATGAGTAAGTCTACTCGGTATTATTGAGTAATGTGGAACTAAAATTATCTCTTTATTTTCTTTAATTTGTTTATTAATTATTTTTGTTCTTTGTATATTTTCTTTATTATACTGGTAGTTTGAAAAAAAATTTACTGAAGAATCAATAAATAATGCTGAACTTAAAAAAAATAAAACAATTATTTTACTATATAAGTTAATATTTAAATTTGTTTTTAAATTTTTTGAAAATGTTTTTAGAAAATAGATAAGTAAAAAAATAATAGGAAAAAATATATTTCTAGAACTTACAAAATTTATCATTGGTAGCATAATAATAATGCTTGCTATAAAACCTATTAGCCATGGAAAGTTACTTTTATTTGTTAATGATTTAAAAGTTATTTTTGATGAATAAAAAAATAACAAAAATAAAGTAGATAAGAAAAAAATTAAAAATGATTTAATATCTCCTAAATAAAAAATAGTACTTAAAAAAAATATAGCTGATTTATATAATTGAGATACTAAATTTGGGTCCTCTAGAGCTGATAATCTATTGAAATTGCCTGGTGCTATTAACAATATTAGAATTCCTAATAAGAAAAATAAGTAAACTACTAGATTTGAAATAAATATTTTATTATTTAATTGTTTATTTTTATAATAATTTATTAAAAACAAACTTGAGACCACAAAACATCCCGCAGATAATTGTATATGTGATGAACCAGCTAAAAAACCAATTATAATAAATGTTAAAAATTTAAATTTTGAGTTAAAAAGATTTTTTAAATCAACAAAAATTGAGAGAAATATTATTCCAAATAAGAGTGGATAAATATATGTTATTGAACCAATTAACCAAACTATTGTTTCTGATGGAGATGGTAAAATAAACCAAAATAATATTAAAAATACTAAAAAATCATATTTACTTTGGCTTAATTTTTTAAATTTTAGAATTTTGTACCAAATTAAATAACTTGTTAAAAAAAAAAATGGAAAAACTAAAAATTGAATTAAAACTTCAAAATTTTTATATTCGTACACAAAGTAACTCACAATTGTTTGAAAAGTTCTACCTGACCAATTATTGTATCTATCAAAATAATAATCTAGAAATAAAGGATATTCATTTACAATTTTTTGGTAATGATAATCATCGCTTACATATGGGTGTATTAATATTGCCGAAATAATTAGTAAAGAACTAATTATTATTAATAAATAAGAAATATTATGTAAATATAAATTAAATTTTTTTAGGTTTTTTTTAATAAAATTCATTTTGTTTTTTGTAA
>CACANV010000072.1 GCA_902533955.1 uncultured Pelagibacteraceae bacterium | reverse complement strand
TATGTTTCTTGTTCTCCCTATAGAGTTCCAGTTGCAAGACTTGCTGCAGCGCAAGCTCAATTAAAAAAATAGGTTGGGCTGGAAGGATTTAAACTTCTAATTTTAAGTCAAGAGCTGCAGTACTATGAGTAATACTTCCAACAGAAATTCTGTCTACGCCAGTTGCAGCAACAGATCTAACTGTTTTTAAATTAATATTACCTGATGCTTCTGTTTCATATTCTCCCTTAGCATATTTAACAGCCGCTCTAAGATTTTTTGGACTCATATTGTCAAACAAAACTCTATCAAATTTTAAACCACTAATTTTTTTAAATTGTTTTAAACTATCAACCTCAACAGTAATTTTTCTCCCTTTTTTTGATTTAATAGCTTTTTTTATAATCTCTTCAAAGTTTTTTGATGAAGCAATGTGATTGTCTTTAATTAGAAACTCATCGCTTAAATTAAATCTATGATTTGTTCCACCTCCTAATTTTACGGCATATTTTTGAATAACTCTTAGATTTGGAATAGTTTTTCTTGTACAACAAATTTTTGTTTTTTTTCCAACTTTATTAACAAATTTATTTGTTTTAGTTGCTATACCTGAAATGTGTGAAAGGAAGTTAAGAGTTACTCTTTCACCTATTAGTATATTCTTAATTTTTCCCTCGATAACTGCAACAACCGATCCTTTATTTATTAAAGATCCTTCTTTCTTCATTGCAACAAACCTTATTTTTTTATCTAACAAATTAAAAGTTTGTTTTGCAAATTCCAAACCTCCTATTATTCCACTTTCGTTACTTATTAATTTTACTTTTTTTACAGAATTATTATTTAATAAATTTGTTGTTATATCCCCTGATGGATAAAGATCTTCATTTAAAGCTAATTTGCATAAACTTTTGATAAAATTTTTACTTAATTTAATTTTTGACACAGAAATTATCTGCCTATTTCAGCCATTCTTTCTACTGATTTTCTTGCTTTTTCAATCATTTGATCGTCCATTATTATTTCATTAGTTTCATTTTTTAGACAATCTAATATTTTTGGAAGTGTTATTTTTTTCATGTGAGGACACAGATTGCATGGTCTAATAAATTCAACGTTTGGATTGTCCACTTGAACATTGTCACTCATAGAGCACTCAGTTACCATCATTACTTTTTTAGGTTGATAATCTTTTACATATTTGATCATACCACTTGTTGAGCCAGCAAAGTCACTCGCTTTTATAACATCTGGTGGACATTCAGGGTGTGCGATGATTTTAATTCCAGGATTATTTTTTCTAATTTCATTTATTTCTTCATCATTAAATTTTTCGTGAACTTCGCACGTTCCTTTCCAAGAAATTATTTCCACATCAGTTTGCGAAGCAACATATTTAGCTAAATAATCGTCTGGTAAAAATATAACTTTTTTAACACCTAAAGAATTTACAATTTTAACTGCATTAGCTGATGTGCAGCACACATCTGTTTCCGCTTTTACATCTGCCGATGTATTCACATAAGAAACTACAGGGACCCCAGGATATTTTTTTTTTAAATTTCTTACATCTCTTCCTGTAATAGAAGCAGATAAAGAACATCCAGCCTTCATGTCAGGAAGAAAAACTTTTTTTTCAGGGCTCATCAGTTTCGCAGTTTCTGCCATAAAATGCACTCCACACATTATAATTATATCTGCTTTAGTTTTAGCTGCCTCAACTGCTAGAGCAAGAGAGTCAGCTGAAAAATCAGAAATACCATGATATATTTCTGGTGTTTGATAGTTATGAGCAAGTATAACGGCATTCTTTTCTTTTTTTAATTTATTAATTTTATAAATATAAGGAGCATGGATAGACCACTCTATTTTAGGTATAGTCTTTGAAACTTTTTGATAAATTGAATCAGTAGCTAATTTAATTTCATTATTAAATTCCATTTAAAAAACTTATCAACTTGAATTAGCATTGTCATTCATTTATTCTGACGCAGAAGCTTTGGCGGCCATGCTGAAACTGGTAGACAGGCACGGTTGAGGGCCGTGTGGGCTTAGCCCATGAGAGTTCGAGTCTCTCTGGCCGCACCAAAAAATAAGATTCTTAACAATTTTCTAAGTTTTTTGATTTTAATAATCCCATACTTATTTCTTAATAAAGCAGGGCTTAATAATATATAAATCTTTAAAATTTTGATAGTAGTTGTCAGTATGAAAAATATTAATGGCCCAGTAGTAATCGGGTCAGGATTTATTGCTAAAAATTTTTCTAATACTTTTAGAAAAGAAAATATTTTAATATTTGCTTCAGGAGTATCCAACTCAAAAACTAATAATAAAAAAAATTTTATCAGGGAATTTACAAAATTAAAAAAAATTCAAAAAAAATACTCTAATAAAAAAATTATATATTT
>CACANV010000071.1 GCA_902533955.1 uncultured Pelagibacteraceae bacterium | reverse complement strand
TTGGAAAAATAAAAATATTTCAGAAAAAGATTATAAAAAACTTCATAGCTTTTATTGGTTATTTACAATAGATTTAAAATCTTCTAATGCAATAACTCAATCGATAATTCTAAATTGGATTGAAAATAATAAAAACTATAAATCTCAAAACTGGGAAATCGATACTTTATCAAAAAGAATAATATCATGGATTTCCAATTCTAAAATAACTCACGATGGCTCTGACAATAGCTACAAAATTAAATTTAATGAAATTATAAATAAACAAGTAAATCATCTAATTAATGAAATTAGTAGATCTAAATTAGTTGATGATAAAATGATTGGTTGTACTGCAATTATAATGTCGGGAATATCCTATAATAATAATAAATTTCTATTCTATGGATTGAATCTTTTAAAAAAAATAATTGCTTCTTCTTTTGATAATCAATATTTTCCAAAATCTAGAAGTATAAGACAGCTAGTTTTTTATTTAAAATACTTTGTATTAATTAGAGAACTTTTAAAAGAATCTTTAAAAGAAATACCTGAGTACTTAAATGAAATAATATTTTATTTAGGTAAAGCATATAATTTTTCGTGGAGAGATATAAAAAAAAATCTTTTATTTAATGGAAATCATGAAGGAGATTTGTCTGATTTTGATAAATACTTAGATTTACATAGATATAAGTTTAGTTACAAAGGAAATGAAATGGGAGGGTATTCGATTTTAAAAAATAAAAATATCACTATCGCTATGGATATTGGCTCAAGTCCTGATAGAAATTATTCAGAAAATTTCCAAAGTGGTCCTTTGTCCTTTGAAATGTTTTTCAAAAATAATAAATTGATATCAAATTCTGGTTACTTTCAAGATTACCAACACCAATTAAATAGAATATCCAAATCAACTGCTGCTCACTCGACTCTCATTTTAAATAATTCGTCAGCTTGTAATTTTAAAGAAAGTCAAAAATTTATTAATAAAGTAGGAGATGTAGCTGAAGAAGAAAGTCATCATCCAGATATATGGTTTGGGTGGGGGTATGCAAAGATAAAGATTTTTACTCATGCTATTAAAGGCTTAGCAGAAAGTGACTTTATCTTGGCAGCTAAAATAGATAAAGTTAATGTTTGAAGTGGCGAGTTTTTGAAAAAACTAATACAGTGTTAGTTCGATTTGCAAATTTAATTATCTCTTTATCATTTTTTGATCCATAAGGTTGTACAATTGCAGAAATTCCAGCCTGTACTAAAGTTTCAATACCATCAACAAATGGGAAAAAAGCATCTGAAGCAGCTATGATTTCATCATAATTATTAATTTTTTGAAACTTAATCATCTTTTCAATTGCTATTTTACAGCTATCCAAACGACTAGACTGACCAGATCCTATTCCAATTGTACTAGTATTATTAGTTAAAACTATTGCATTTGATTTTACATTTCTGCATATATTAAATGCAAAAATTAAATTACTAAGCATTTTATCTTTAGGTTTTCTTTTAGAAACAACTTGAAAATCTTTTTTGGATAGTATTTTATTATCTTGGTCTTGTAACAGAAAAGTGTCAAAGTTTGATACAATTTTTTTTATTTTGGTAAATTCAAAATTTGATAAATCAATAATTCTAAGGTTCTTTCTTTTTTTTAAAATTTTTAATGCATTTTTTTCAAATTTAACTCCAATAACTATTTCTAAAAAGATTTTACTCATTTCGATAGCAATTTTTTTATTAATTTTAAAGTTACAACATACAATTCCCCCAAATGCACTTATTGGATCGCATGCTATAGCTTCTTTATAGCTTTTTGTTTTATCTTTGTTTATTGAAACACCACATGGGTTTGTATGTTTAATAATTATAGTTCCTAAATTTTTTGGTAGAGTTTTTGAAATATTTAATGCAGAAAAAATATCATTATAATTATTATAACTAAGTTTTTTTCCATGTAATTGAGTTATACCTAACTCTTTTTTAATACTGTACAAGGCAGCCTTTTGGTGTGGATTTTCTCCATATCTTAGTGTTTCAATTAAATTACCATGAAATGTTATTTTTTCAGGAAAAGTATTATTTGTTTTTAAATAGTTTGTTATCAGAGAATCATAATAAGATGTATTACTAAAAGCTTCTTCAGATAATTTTTTTCTATATTCTAAATTAGTTGAACCTTTATTCTTATTTAGTTGAATTGCTAAATTTTGATATTGATTAATGCTTGTAATTATAGTTACATCATTATAATTTTTTGCAGCAGCTCTAGCCATAGCAGGTCCACCTATATCTATATTTTCTATAATATTTGTATGATTTTGAGTTTTTTTTAAAGTGTTCTCAAAAGGATAAAAATTTACAATAACCAAATCTATTTTTTCATATTTTTTTTTAACCATATCATTTTGATGTTTTTTGTTATTTCTAACATTTAATA
>CACANV010000070.1 GCA_902533955.1 uncultured Pelagibacteraceae bacterium | reverse complement strand
GTTTAAAGCTGAATCAGAAGTATAAATGAAAAAAAATATTAAATTAATTATAATAATTATTGTTGGGATAGTTGCTCTATATTTTACTAAAGATAAATACGGACAACATAGTCTAAATAAATCTATAATGGCATGTGTGATTGCTCAAAAAAATAAATCTCCAAAAATTAATTCACAAGAAGCAAAAGAATATTGTTTGAAAGAATTTGAAAAGAAAAAAAATAAATGAAAAAATCTAAGAGATCTGAAGTAGATCCTTTTATAGTCATGGATGTAATGGAGTCTGCTAGAAAGGCTGAGAAGTCTGGAAAAAAAATTATTCATATGGAAGTTGGTCAGCCTGGCACAGCAGCTCCTAAGCTAGCTAAAGATTTTATATCAAAGGAAATTTCAAAAAATAAACTTGGTTATACAGTCACTCTAGGTTTGCCATCATTGAGAGAGAGAATATCCAAATTATATGCTGAGTGGTATAATTTAGATATAAATCCAGACAGAGTAGTTATCACAACTGGTTCTTCAGGAGCATTTATTTTATCCTTTGCAACTTTGTTTAATGCAGGAGATAGAGTAGGTATTGCATCTCCTGGATACCCTAGTTACAGACAAATTTTAAAATCCCAAGATCTAATACCTGTAGATATCCAAACAAAAATAGAAAATAAATTTCAACCAATTCCAAAAGATATTAAGGATAATAACTTAAATGGTATTTTAATTGCATCACCAGCAAATCCAACAGGCTCAATGATTGATAAAAAATCATTAACTGATCTTATTAATTCTTCAAAAGATAATAGTGCTAGTTTTATTAGTGATGAAATTTATCATGGCATTCAATATGAAAACAAACCAACATCTGCACTTGAAATTACTGATGAATGTTATGTAATTAATTCATTTTCTAAATATTTTTCAATGACAGGTTGGAGAATTGGCTGGATGATAGTTCCTGAAAGTCATGTAAGACAAGTAGAAAGACTTTCTCAAAATCTTTTTATCTGTCCACCTCATGTAAGCCAAATAGCAGCTTTAGTTGCTATGGATGCTAAAGAAGAGTTAGAACAAAACATTAATATATATAAAAAAAATAGAGAAATATTATTAGCAGAACTTCCAAAAGCTGGTTTAAAAACTTTTTCACCTCCTGACGGAGCTTTTTATATATATGTTGATATTTCAAAATTTAGTAACGATAGTTTAAAATTTTGTAATGATGTATTAGAACAGGCTGGAGTAGCAATTACTCCAGGTTTAGACTTTGACCAAAAAAGAGGTAATTCAACAATTAGATTTTCATACGCAAGAAGCACTGTAGACATTATAGAAGGAGCAAAAAGAATAAATAAATTTATGAAAAAAAATTTTAAGAATTAATATTTAGATCCTTACTAACAATTTCTTTTTTTAATTTAATTTCTCTATAAGTAATTATTAATACACCAACAAATATTATAAAAGCTCCTAACCAAGTATATAAGTCTGGAATATCGTTAAAGATATAATATCCAAGAATTGATGAAAATATTAATCCTAAAAATGAATATGGTTGTGTCATTGTTACATCAACTAATTTATATGCATGGTTAATACATAAATGAAATATAGTTCCTGTAAGGGCCGCTAAAAGCAAGAATCCCAAAGTTTTAATCGATGGAGTTTGCCAAAAAAAAATTGTTAATATTGAAGTAAAAATAATCATAAAAATATATTGGTAGGCTAGTATTGTAATAGCACTGTCTTCCGCTGACATTTTTTTTGTCATCACTATTACAATTGCCCAAAAGAAAGATGAACCTAAAGCCATTGAAACTCCTAAAGATATATCAATAAGGCCCGGTCTAATGATAACTAGCATTCCAACAAAACCTAATATCAGTGCAATTGTTCTGTAAATAAAAATTCGCTCTCCTAAAAACATTACTGCAAGTATTGTTACAATAAATGGAACAATAAATTGAATAGCAGTAAATTTTTCAATCGGTATTAAAGATATTGATCCAAAACCTAATAACATAGCTGGAAGATTTAAAGTAGATCTAACAAAATGAAATTTCAAATTCTGTGTTTTGAATATGGCAAATTTTGATTTTATTATTATTGGAGAAATTATCATTAAACCAAAAACAAATCTAAAAAGTGCTGCAGTAATAACATTTACCTCAATTTGAGCTAACTTTGTTGATGCAATCATAATATGTGCAAAAAAAACAGATATTATTATTAGAAAAATTGCATAATTATTTTTATTCATTTTTTTATAAAATTGCTAGATCAAGTTTGTGATTGTCTAGTTATTTATCTAATTGTTTGTTTAAACTTTTCTTTTTAAATGCAGGAACTAACTCGTAAGCTTTTTGAAAATTTTGCTCTAATACTTTATTTTCTACCTGAAGGTTTGATATTTTTTTTTGATATCTAGATAACATTTTATCTACTGTATTTTTTAAT
>CACANV010000069.1 GCA_902533955.1 uncultured Pelagibacteraceae bacterium | reverse complement strand
GGGAAATTATGGAAGAATCTTTGCTGAATATCCACACTTAAAAAACTTTCGAAATAACAAGTTAGAAAAATTTATAAAAATCGAAGGAAAAGAATATTTAGAAGAGATTAAAGAAAAAAACAAAAGAGTAGTATTTATATCTGGTCATTTTAATAACTTTGAATTAATGGCAATGCAAATTGAAAAATATGGCGTAGATTTAGTGGCAATTTACAGGCCTTTAAATAACATATTTTTAAATAAAATAATGGAAAAAATAAGAATTAATTACATATGTAAAAAACAAATTAAAAAAGGGAAATCAGGAACTAGAAAAATAATTGAAAATTTAAAAAAAGGATCTTCGGTTGCTTTAATGATTGATCAAAGAGTTACTGAAGGATTAAAAATTAATTTTTTTGACAAACCTGCAACTACTACGACAATACCTGCACAATTAATTAAAAAATATGAATGTGAATTAGTTCCTGTTTATATTGAGAGATACAACAATTACTTCTTTAAAATGCATGTTTCAAAACCTATAGTAATTAATAAAGATAAGAAAATTGATGAAATATCTTTATATTTAAACCAAATACTGGAAAAAATGATACTAAAAAATCCAGATCAGTGGATATGGACGCATGATAGATGGAAAAATTAACTTTTATTTTAAGTTTTATCTTTTTTAATTGAAGCTTCTTTATAAGAAAAATAAGGCTCTTGATCCTCTACATTCCAATAATTTAAATTTTCTAATAATATTTTCTTTCCTGAAATAGAGCAAATAACATGATCGCCATTTTCTATTACCTCAAAGTTGTTAGGTAAAAATTTTAATTTGGCTAACTTGTTTTTCATTAATAGGATATATATTTGAATATATGAAAATTGCAATTTTAGGAAGTGGAGGTAGAGAACATGCTATTGCTACCAAAATATCAAGATCATCAAAAATTAAAAAGCTATATTGTATACCAGGAAATGCTGGAACCGTTAAAATTGCTGAAAATATAAATTTAGATATTAATGATTTTGAAAAAATAGCTGATTTTGCAATTAATTCTAATGTTGATTTAGTAATTGTAGGGCCAGAAAAACCACTGGTAAATGGAATTGTTGATTTTCTAGAAAATAAAAATATTAAAGTTTTTGGTCCAAATAAAAAATCTGCACAACTTGAAGGATCAAAAATTTTTACAAAAAAAATATGTCAAAAATATAAAATACCTACTGCAAAATTTGGAATTTTTAAAAACAGAGAGGAAACTTTCAGATTTTTAAATAATTCTAAAATGCCAATTGTCATTAAGGCTGATGGATTGGCATCTGGTAAGGGAGTTTATGTTTGCAATAATTTAAATAGTTCAAAAAAAGCTGTAAATGAAATATTTGATGGAAAATTTGGAAAAGCTGAACAAATTCTTATAGAAGAATTTTTAGATGGAAATGAAATGAGTTATTTTATTATTTCGGATGGTGTTACTTTTAAAAATTTTAATACTGCACAAGACCATAAAAGAGTTGGCGAAGGTGATGTGGGAGAAAACACTGGGGGCATGGGAGCTTATTGCCCATCTGGTATTATTAATTCTGATTTAGATACAAAAATAATTGATCTAATAATAAAACCAACCTTGAAAGCCTTAAAAGATCATAAAATTAAATTTAAGGGATTTTTATATGCAGGACTTATGATAAAAAATAATAACCCTTATTTGATTGAATACAATGTTAGAATGGGTGACCCTGAGTGTCAAACTATACTACCCTTGCTGAAAACTGATTTATTAGATTTGATTAATGCTTGTTGTAACCAAAAATTAGAAAATAAAAAAATAGAATGGTATGAAAAAAAAAGTCTATGCATAGTTTTATGTTCAATGGGATATCCAAAAAAATTCAAAAAAAATGTAGAAATATTTAACATCAATAACTTAGATGAAGATGAAAACGATATAATATTTCATGCAGGAACTATTTCTAAAAATGGTAAAGTTTATTCAAATGGTGGAAGAGTGCTAAATTTTGTATCTATTTCTGAAGATTTCATAAAATCTAGAAAACAAACAATACAAAAAATAAAAAAATTGAATTGGGAAAATGGTTTTTATAGAAGCGATATAGGTTATAAAATTATAGATAAATGAGAGTAATAGGTGGATATTTACGAGGGAAAAAAATTTTTGAACCTTTGGATAAGTCAACCAGACCACTTAAGGATATAGTAAGAGAATCTATATTCAATATTTTAGATCATTCTAAAAATGAATTTGTTGAAATACAAAAATCTAAAGTGCTTGATCTATTCTCTGGAACAGGTTCTTTTGGGATTGAATGCTTATCTAGAGGTGCAGAAAAAGTATTTTTTTTTGAAAATTACTTTAAATCATTAAAAATATTAAAAAAAAACTTAAAATACCTCAATCTAGAATCTAAATCTAAAATTTTTGAAAAAAATAGCTACAAAATAAAAAAAATTTGATTTACTTAATGAAAAATTG
>CACANV010000068.1 GCA_902533955.1 uncultured Pelagibacteraceae bacterium | reverse complement strand
ATAATTAATTTTTCTGCTTCTTGAATAATTTTTTCCGTAGCTGGTGGTACTTCTTCATTAATATTTTTTTCATCAGAAGTTTTGCTACTCTCTTGTTTGCTTGAAGATAAAGTTAAAATTAAGTCACCCTGGGATACTTTATCTCCTATTTTAACCTTTATACTTTCAACTAATCCCTCATAATTTGAGGGAACTTCTACACTAGATTTATCACTTTCTAGAGTAACAACTGGATCATTTTTATTGATTTTGTCTCCTTTTTTTACAAGAATTTCAATTATTTCAACATTTTCAAAATCTCCAATATCAGGAACTAATAATTCTAAACTCATTATATTATGTAATATATATCAATATTTGCTAAAAAAATAATTTACATTATTAATATTATAAAAAAAACTGTACAAATTGCGCCTGTAGCTCAATTGGATAGAGCGCTTGGCTACGGACCAGGAGGTTCTGGGTTCAACTCCTAGCAGGCGCACCAAAAGGTGGAATATGAAAATTTCTTTGCAAAAATCAGTGATTTATTTCTTTTGTTTGGTAATAGTAATATTAATTTTAATTACGATATTTATTTAATGACAAAAGAATATGAACAATTGAGTATTAAACCGGGATTTATGAAGCATAATGGTGGATTGTTTTTTAGAGAAATATCTAAAAAAGAGTATGAGTTCAAAACTAAAATTGATAAAAATCATTTAAATATGGCTGGAATTACACATGGTGGCTATATAGCATCCATTATAGATGCTGGGGCTGGCACAGGTGCACATAGATCAACTGATAACAAACCATGCGTAACTATTTCTCTAGATATAAAATATTTAGGATCTACAGTTTTAGGAGAAGAAATCATAGGATTTATAAAAATTCAAAAAATAACAAATAGTATGGTTTTTTTAATTTGTCATTTAGAATGCAAAGGAAAGTTAATTGCATCAGCTTCGGGTGTATGGAAAATTTTAAAAAAACCTTTGCCTAATGCAGGCTTTGGTGGTTAATTATTTTTTCTTCTATAATTTAAATATCCAAAAATAAATAAGAAAATTAAAGCAAAAGGATATATTATAGCTTTATTAGGTCTATCTAAATTTTCAACTTTGAATTCTGTAATTACATCCCCTTTCATTAAACCATTTTTTTTTGCAATTCCTTTCCATGATAATTTATAAATTGTTTGATTACCTTCAACAGATTCAGATATAATTCCATAATCTTCTAAATCAAATTCAACTTTAAAAGTACCTTTGGGAATTACGAATAATCTGTACCTTTCACCATAAGGAGTAAATCTTGTTACTTTGATATGTACTTCTTTATTTGGATTTAAATTTATTTTATCAATTTGTTTTAAATTTTGATAATTATATTTTGGTTGAAATTTGTTTAATATAAATTCTGGGCTTAAAAAAGAAATTGATATTATTAAAAAAATTATTATTTCATAAATCTTAAGTTTATTAAAAAACCATCCTTGAGTAGCTGACGTAAAAACAAGTATACCAATCAATGAAGTAATTATAACTAATATACCATGCCAAATATTTTCTATTCCAATAAGTAATAGTTCGTGATTAAAAAGGAAAACAATAGGTAAAATACCTGTTCGTAAACTGTACCAAAAAGCTTGAACACCAGTTCTTAAAGGATCTCCTCCAGAAATAGCAGCAGCAGCATAAGATGCTAAACCAACTGGTGGAGTGACATCTGCCATTAAACCAAAATAAAAAACAAACAAATGCACCGCTATTAAAGGAAAAATAAATCCAGATGCATTACCAACATTAACTAAAACAGCTGCCATTAAAGAAGCAACAACCACATAATTTGCTGTTGTTGGTAAGCCCATACCCAGAATTAAGCATAGAATAATTGTTAAAAAAATTAATATTGCAACATTATCTTTTGCAATTGTTTCAACAATTAAAATAAGATTTGTGCTTAATCCTGTTGAAGCAACCGCACCAACAATTATACCAGCGCTAGCAATTGCAACACCTACGCTAATCATATTAAATGCACCTTTTTGTAAACCTACAATTGTTTCATTGTACCAAATCTTAAAAGAGTTATTTATTTCTCCCTTTTTGTATCCATCAAAAAATTTTTTTAATAAATTAACTATTATTAATGTAATTATTGTATAAAAAATTGAGTAACCAGCTGTAAATCTCATTACAACTAATAAGTAGATAAGAACAAATATTGGAAGCAAAAAATGGACTCCTGATATAAAAGTTTTCCCTAATTTAGGAATATCCTTTTCTTCCATACCTTTAAGATTTAGTTTTAGCGCTTCTAAATGTGAAATATAAAATAAAGCAATATAAGAAATAATTGCTGGTAAAAATGCATGTTTTATAACTTCAAAATAATTAATACCTATAAAACTTGCAATTATAAAAGCTGCTGCACCCATAACTGGTGGCATTATTTGACCGTTAACAGAAGCGGCAACTTCTATTGCACCTGATTTTTCTTTTGAAAAACCAGTTTTTTTCATTATTGGTATAGTAAAAGTTCCTGTTGTAACTGTATTTGCTATTGATGATCCTGAAATTAAACCTGTCATACCTGAACCCAAAATAGCTGCTTTAGCAGGACCTCCACG
>CACANV010000067.1 GCA_902533955.1 uncultured Pelagibacteraceae bacterium | reverse complement strand
TTGTAAAAAATAATCTTGAATATATTCTACCTTTTTCAACTTATTGCTCTGTTTAAAGTCAATACAGCATTCTTTTCCTTCATAAATGCCAATCAAATCTGCCGTTCCAGCATATTTTTCAGGATAATATAAAGTAGTTTCCATCCCATAAATTTCTTCTAATTTTCCTTTGATGCCTTTGTTTATTATTTCTTTAGCCATATTTTTATACTGTTCATTACTTTCAAAAAAACTCTCATTAATTCTACCTCTTAAAAAATCTTCTATATAAGAATGCATTGATGTTCCTCTGCTAGATGCTTCAGTTTTTATCTTATTAGCTTCTTTGTGCCCTACTCGTTGTTTCCAATTTTCTAATGCCGCTTTATCTTCTTCAGATTTTGTTGCTTGTAAAATAGAAGTAACACTTGGTAATCTTTCGTCTCCAAGTAAATACTTTCTCATTCCATCTTCGATAGATCTTGATGATTTTGGATAATTAAATTTATTATTCCACTTCATAGAATCTCTTATAAGTGTATTTAAATTGAAAATGAAATTAATTTTTAAGCTGTTTTGAGTGATCTTCAAATTTTTCTACATTCTCGTTTTCAGCTGCTATTTCAATTTGACCAGGATCCTTTATATTTTCTAAGGTTCTTGTAATTGATCTTGCATCTGTACCAAACTTATCAACAACGCTCATAGCTTCTTCTAGTTTTTTTCTAAGATTAATAATCCCATCAAAATGTTTTGAAAATCTAGTACTAATTGTTTTTAAATGATCATAAATCTCAGTTGCATGTTTTTGAACTTTCAATGTTTGAAAGCCCATATGCAAAGATTGTAGGTAAGCTGAAAGAGTATTAGGTCCTAAAATTACAACTTTATACTTTTTCATTAATTCTTGGGTTAATAATTCTTTTGATGTTGGATCTTGATATGAAGTTAATTCTGAGAATAAACTTTCTGTTGGAGCATATACAATTGCAAAATCTGTACTTTTTGGAGGAGCAATATATTTATCATTCACGCTCTTAGCTTTATCTTTAAACGCTCTTGCTAATTTTGTTCTAGCTTCTGCTGCTGCTTTTTTATCATCCGCTTGATAAGCATCATCGATGGCTTTAAATTTTTCTACTGGAAAATGGCTATCTACCGGTACTAAAACTCCATCTTGAAGTTTAATTGCAAATTCAACATTTTCACCTGTATCCTCTTTCATCTTAACATTAGTCATATATTGAGAAGCAGGTAATAAATCTTTTATTAAAGCATCTAATGAAAATTCAGCAAGAGTTCCATATTTTTTAACTCCTGCTAAAACTTTGGTTATACCTTCTTGGCTTTTATTTAAATTTTCTACTTGAGTATTAAAAGCGGCAACTTTTTCATCAACTTTAGTTAATGCTCCCGTCATATCTTTTGCTATTTCTTTAGTCATTGATCCAAAAGAAGCAGTAAAATCTTTTGCCATATCTTTAGACATAGAACCAAAAGACTCGTTTAATGAGTTTTTCAACAAATTTATTTCTTCTTGAATTTTTTCAGTAGGGTTTTCTTCTTGCTTAGGTTTAGCCTTAAGCTGGAAATATAAAATAACTAGGCTAATTACTATTAAAACACCAACTAATATTATTAATAAACTGTCCATGATTCTTAAGATATACGTGATTTTAATAATTACAAATAAATTCAAGTTTGAATATATTCAACTATCCGTATATCTTTTTAATATGACAAAAAACAAAAAAAAAGAAAAAGAATTTAAAAAAAGAACTTTAGATTGGTGTGAATTCTATGATCCAATATTTTATGACAATTGGTAATTTACTTAGAAAGTATACTCAAAATTCTTTTTAAACCTTTTATTTTTTGACTTTTTTTAGACATCATTAAACATGCTTGTGATTTAAGTATTTCACCATCTTTTAAAATTCTCAAATTATTTGCTTTTAATGTTTCTCCTGTTGAAGTTATATCGGTAATAATTTCAGAAGAGCCAGTAAAAGGATAGATCTCTGTAGCGCCAAGACTTTTTACTAATTTAAATTGAGTAACTCCTTTGGAAAATAGAAAATCTCTTGTTAGATTAGGATACTTAGTTGCAACTCTCAACCTACTCTTTTTTTTATCTTTGAATTCGAAAGCTATTTCTTCAAGGTCAGCTATTGTTTGAACATCAATCCATTCATTGGGAATAGCAATCACCAATGTTGCATTGCCAAAATTATATCTATTCTTAACAATTACTTTCTTTTGAATATTAATTTCACTTTCTTTAAGTAAATCATATCCAGAAAATCCAATATCTAATGATCCGTCGCCAAGTCTTTCAACTATCTCTCTTGCATGAAGATAGGTTATTTTAATATTTTTATAATTTTTAATAAATCCAAATAGATCTCTTTCACCCCTTTCGGATATAATTTTTAGTTTTTTCTTAATAAGTACTTTTAAAGTATCTTTTCTAAGTCTGCCTTTACTTGGTATTCCTATTTTAATCATTTTATTATTCATATTTGTATTTTACTAATTCGTTTTGAAATAACTCATTCATTTTATTTAATAATTTAGAATCTAATAAATTTTTATAATTATTATTTGCACCAAGATTAAAAAATGGTATTTTATTATCACTTCCTTTTTTTGTAATAGACTCAGCAAATCCTTTTTCTTTTTCCAATTTCTTTAATTTTTCAAAATCACAAT
>CACANV010000066.1 GCA_902533955.1 uncultured Pelagibacteraceae bacterium | reverse complement strand
ATAATACCAATGCCAGTAAAAGGAAATAATCCTCAAAAAGCAATTCCGAAAAAAGATAGAAAAAAAACAGATGAATCTGCTGAAAGTAAAGCAGAGGCACCTAAAGAAGAAACTAAAGCAGAGGCACCTAAAGAAGAAACTAAAGCAGAGGCACCTAAAGAAGAAACTAAAAAATAAAATGTTTTTGTCTAGAGTATTTACTTTGTATCCAGAATATTTTCCAGGCTATTTAAACAAAGGTTTATTTGGAAAAGCTATTGGAAAATTATGGAATTTGGAAACAGTAAATATTAGAGATTATGCATCAGATAAACATAAGACTGTTGACGATACTCCTTATGGAGGAGGCAATGGAATGATAATAAAGGCAGATGTTTTGTCTAGATCTCTAGATGAAAATATTAAAAAAAATGAAAAAACAATATACTTAAGTCCTAGAGGTAAATTATTTAATTATAAATCTGCGAAAAACCTTGCTAATGAAAAAACATTAAATTTAATTTGTGGTCACTTTGAAGGAGTTGATGAAAGAGTAATTCAAAGTAGAAATATTGAAGAGATTAGTATTGGTGATTTTATATTATCCGGTGGTGAAGCTGCAGCTTTTGTTGTGATAGACTCAATTCTTAGATTTATTCCTGGAATTATCGGAAATTTGAATTCATCTAAAGATGAAAGTTTTGAAAATGGACTTTTGGAATATCCACATTTTACTAAACCTCAAATTTGGGAGGATAAAAGTGTTCCCGATGTTCTATTATCGGGAGATCACGCCAAAATTAAAGACTGGCGTTTATCTAAATCTGAGGCTATAACACGCGACCGAAGACCAGATTTGTGGCAAAAATATAAAAAAAATTAAAATGAAAACTATAGAAGAAATTAATCAATCAAACTTAAAAAAAATAACTTCAGAAAGAAAACATCCTGAATTCTTTCCTGGAGATATTTTAAAAGTCGGTGTTAGAATTACCGAGGGTAAAAGAGATAGAATTCAATATTTTGAAGGAGTTTGTATAGCAAAAAAAAATAGAGATATTAATTCATCGTTTACAGTTAGAAAGATATCCTTTGGCGAGGGGGTTGAAAGAACTTTTGCATTATATAGTCCTATAGTTGATACTATTAAGGTTGTTAGATCAGGAAAAGTGAGAAGAGCAAAATTATATTATTTAAGAGATAGAACAGGAAAATCAGCAAGAATACTTGAAAAGATAAAGAAAAAAATTGGTATTGAAGTTGAAACAAAATTACATCAGGTGACAGAGGAAAATGTCATACCTGCAACGGATGAAAACTCTACTGAAGCTTCTAAACAAAAAGATGAGATAGAAGCTCCAAAAGAAGTTGTAAAATCGGAAGCTCCAAAAGAAGCTTTGAAGGAAGAAAAAACAAAAGAAAATTTAGAAAAGAAAAAATAATTTTTCTCTTAATGTCACTTAGTATTTATGATAAAATATGGAATGAACATCTTGTTCATCAGCAAGATGATGGAACATCTCTACTTTTTGTAGATAGACATTTAATTCATGAGGTTACTAGTCCACAAGCATTTGAGGGTCTAAGAAATTCAAATAGAAAAGTCAGACAACCAAATTTAACGTTAGCAGTTGCCGACCATAATGTTCCAACTACTGATAGATCAAAAGGAATATTAGATGAAGATTCTAGAATACAAGTAGAGACTCTTGATAAAAATTGTAAGGAATTTGGTATTGAACTTTTTGGAATGAATGACAAAAGACAAGGTATAGTTCATATAATTGGACCTGAACAAGGATTTACCCAACCAGGAAATATAATTGTTTGCGGAGATAGCCATACAGCAACACATGGTGCCTTCGGTGCTCTTGCATTTGGTATTGGTACTTCAGAAGTTGAACATGTTTTAGCAACCCAAACATTGGTCCAAAAAAAATCAAAAAATTTTAGAATTAATGTTAATGGTAATTTACCAATTGGTGTTACTTCTAAAGATGTAATTCTTCAAATCATAGGAAAAATAGGAACTGCAGGTGGTACAGGTTATGTAATAGAGTATGCTGGAGATTTAATTTCAAACTTAAGTGTAGAACAACGAATGACAATTTGTAATATGACAATCGAAGGTGGTGCTAGAGCAGGATTAATTCATCCTGATGAAAAGATTTTTGAGTATTTAAAAAATAAACCCATGTCTCCAAAAAAAGATAATTGGGATAAAGCAGTTGAATATTGGAGTAGTCTTAAATCTGATTTAAATGCGGAATTTGATAAAGAAATTTCTTTAGAAGGTTCCCAAATTAAACCAATGGTAACATGGGGAACTTCTCCCCAAGATGTCGTTGAAATTGATGGAAAAGTTCCTAATCCTGAAGATGAAAGAGACATAGATAGAAAAAACTCTATTACTAGATCTTTAAATTATATGGGATTAAAGGCAAACACGAATATTAAAGATATTAAAATTGATAAAGTTTTTATTGGTAGTTGTACCAACGGTAGAATTGAAGACATAAGGGAGGCAGCAAAAATCTTGAAAGATAAAAAAATAGCCTCACATGTTAATGCAATAATGGTTCCTGGATCAGGATTAGTGAAACAACAAGCTGAACAAGAAGGTTTAGATAAAATTTTTAAAGACTCTGGATTTGAGTGGAGAGAACCAGGTTGTTCTATGTGTTTAGCAATGAATGCTGATAAATTAAAGCCCGAAGAGAGATGTGCTTCAACATCAAATAGAAATTTTGAAGGTAGACAAGGAAGAGGTGGAAGAACTCATTTGGTTAGTCCAGCTATGGCCGCAGCTGCAGCAATTTCTGGAAATTTAGTTGATGTTAGAAAGTATCAGAATTAAATGAAAAAATTTACGTCAGTTAAAAGCATACCCGCATATCTTCCAATAGTTAATATTGATACTGATATGATTATTCCTAAACAATTTTTAAAAACTATTAAAAGAACAGGTTTAGGAAAAAATTTATTTTTTGAAATGAGGTATGACCAAGATGGAAGTTTAATAGATAATTTCATTTTAAACAAAAATCCTTATGATAAATCTAAAATTTTGATTACTGGAAAAAATTTTGGTTGTGGTTCTTCTAGAGAACATGCCCCATGGGCGCTTTTAGATTTTGGTATTACATGTGTTATTAGCTCAAGTTATGCTGATATTTTTTATAATAATTG
>CACANV010000065.1 GCA_902533955.1 uncultured Pelagibacteraceae bacterium | reverse complement strand
TGTATCCATTTCACCAAGTTTTTCTACTTTAAGCTTAACATTCCAAATTAAATAAGGTCTGTTTGAAACATCAATTGCAACACGAGTTAATGTTTCGTCCATTGGAATTAGTGCATGCGCATATCTTTTAATTCCTATAAATTTCTTTGACGCTTTTTTTAAACACTCGCCAATAGCAATACCTGTATCTTCTGTTGTGTGGTGAAGATCTATGTGGGTATCACCTTTTGCTTTAAGATTTATATCCATTGATGAATGTTTTGATAATTGCTCAAGCATATGATTTAAAAATCCTATGCCAGTTTCAATTTTATATTTACCTTTGCCATCAATATTTAAATCAACATTAATTTTAGTCTCTTTTGTATTTCTGCTTATTTTTGCTTTCCTCTTCATAGTATAAAAAAGGTATATATCTATTATTCAATTATGGCAATAATACTAGACTTGCTCTTGAACTATTAAATTTAGTATCCATTTATAAGCTATGACAACGATTGTATTAATTAGAAAGAATAATGAAGTAGTGGTTGCTAGTGATGGGCAAGTTAGTATGGGAAATACTGTAATTAAGAAAACTGCAAATAAAGTTCGTAAAATTGAGAAAAGAAATGTTATAGCAGGTTTTGCTGGCTCTACTGCAGACGCATTAACTTTATTTGAAAGGCTAGAATCTAAGCTAGAAAAACATGCGGGTAACCTAACAAGAGCAGCTGTAGAGTTAGCAAAAGATTGGAGAACAGATAAATATTTAAGAAGATTAGAAGCTTTAATGGCAATCGGTGATAAAGAAAAAAGTTTTATTATTTCAGGAACAGGAGATGTATTAGAACCAGAAGGAGATGTTATTGGTATTGGATCAGGTGGTAATTATGCTCTAGCAGCTGCAAAAGTATTAATGGAAACAGATATGTCGGCTGAAGATATTGCAAAAAAAGCGATTAAAGTTGCATCTGATATTTGTGTTTTTACTAATGATAATCTTAGCATGGAGAAAATATAAAATATGGAATCTAACGTAACATCATTTCCAAAAGAAAAAGTTTTAAAAGAAGGCAACAATATTAAGAATTCTCTTTCTCCGAGAGAAATTGTTTCTGAATTAGATAGATTTGTTGTTGGCCAAAATAATGCAAAACGTGCAGTTGCAATAGCTCTTAGAAACAGATGGAGAAGACAGGCTCTTTCTGATGATATGAAAGATGAGGTTCTGCCTAAAAATATTCTTATGATAGGACCAACAGGCGTTGGTAAAACAGAAATATCAAGAAGACTTTCTAAATTAGCGGAAGCTCCATTTGTAAAAGTTGAAGCAACTAGATTTACTGAAGTTGGATATGTAGGAAGAGATGTTGAACAAATTATCAGGGATCTTCTTGAAATTGCAATATCAATGGAAAAGGTAAAAAAAAGAAAAGAAGTTAGTGCAAAAGCACAAAAACTTGCAGAAGAAAGAGTTTTAGATGCATTGGTTGGCAATAAAGCAAGTGTAGCTACTAGAGAGAGTTTTAGAAAAAGATTAAGAGATGGAGATTTGGATGATAATGAAATTGAAATTGCTATCGCAGAAACAAATCAAATGCCTTCTTTTGAAATTCCAGGAATGCCTGGTGCCAATGTTGGTATGATTAATATTTCTGATGTTTTAGGAAAGTCAATGGGCAATAAACCTAAAAAGAAAAAAATGAAAGTTAAAGAGTCTCACGAAATATTAATGAATGAAGAGTCTGATAAACTAATAGAGCAAGATACAATTATTAAGTCTGCAAAAAATACTACTGAGAATAATGGAATAGTATTTCTAGATGAAATCGACAAAATTTCTGCAAGGACAGACAGAGTTGGTGGTGATGTTTCTAGGGAAGGCGTCCAAAGAGATTTACTTCCATTAATAGAAGGAACAACTGTAAGTACGAAATATGGTCCAATAAAAACTGATCATATATTGTTTATAGCTTCGGGAGCTTTTCAATTAGCAAAACCATCTGACCTTCTGCCAGAACTCCAAGGAAGACTGCCTATAAGAGTTGAGCTAGATGCACTAAATAGCAATGACTTTAAAAGAATTTTAAAAGAACCCGACAATAGTTTAATTAAGCAATACAAAGCTTTATTAAAAACTGAAAATGTTGAGTTAGAATTTACCGAAGATGGTATTGATACGATCGCAAATATAGCAAATGAGGTAAATACAACAGTTGAAAATATAGGTGCGAGAAGATTACATACTATAATTGAAAGAGTTTTGGATGAAATTAGTTTTACTGCAACAGATAGAAGTGGTGAAAAGATCACAATAGACTCAGATTATATTAAGAAAAATATTGGTGAATTAGTAAAAGATACTGATTTATCTAAGTTTATTTTATAATTTTATATTCAAAATTTTGAGTTTCATCGTTAACTTGTACCTCAACTGCACCATTTTTTAGGTGAAAATTACGAGCCATATCTGTCAATGGGGATAAAGTAACTAACCTATTTAAATGATTTGATTTTTTTATCATTTTAAAAACTTCTTTAACTATAAGCTTTCCACCTCCTTTTTTTGAGGACCACACAGTATATGCAACTGCTATCTTACCTCCCTTCTGGTCTCTATTTGCGCTTTGTAAAAAAGCATCCTTGCTTAATAAGTCTAATTCTTTAACAGATTTAGGAATTTTATCAGTAAATGCAAAACACATTACAGCATAAACTTGATTTTTATATTTTACACCAAAAATCTTTCTTCCAAAACTTGTTCTAAATTTATTATCAAGTTCGGGTCTTACAGGATCTTTTGATGTTTCACATTTCTTTAGTTCAATAAGTTCCGCACCCTTAACCCATTCAAAAAAAAAATTTAAATTTTTTTTTATATCTTTTTTACTTTTTCTTACGCGAGCTTTAATATTAATTTTAAAATTTCTTTTTCTCAATTATACTATCTACGTTTTTTTAAAATTATATCAAAACTTCCCTTGGATGGACTATTCACAGAATCTAAATCTATTTTAAAAATTTTACTCATAAGCTCAGTATTATTTTTAATAAAATCTGGTACTGAATATTTTAAAATACTTAAATTATTTGATTTGTATGGATCTTCTATATTTTTTGATCTTAATCCTTTTCCAGTAATTATATTAATTTTATTTACTCCTCTTGAAAAACAATTTTCTATAAATTGATAAATCTTCGCGTTTGCTTCGTCTAGTGTATATCCATGAAGATCAATTGATATATCAATGTTGTCTACTAACATA
>CACANV010000064.1 GCA_902533955.1 uncultured Pelagibacteraceae bacterium | reverse complement strand
TTAAAACAATGATAAATAAACCTAAATAAGTCCAATTATCAGGCAATTCATTGAAAAAATAATAACTAATTAGAATATTTGTGATTATTTCTGTGTATCCTAAGGGTGCTAACTTTGATGCATCAGCATATTTTAGAGATAATATTAAAAAAAGATGCGCTACAGTGGCTATAAAGCCTATTATAACCATCATTATCCACTGATTTGGAGATGGATTAATCCAAACAGCGGGCATAAAAAAGCTTATTATTATAGTCCCTACTACACCCGAGAATAACAGAGTTAAAAGTGAATTATCAGATGTACTTAATTTTCTAGTTATAATTAAATAAAAGCCATAACAAATACCATTACCTAAAGCAGCAAAAGTGGCTAAATTAAACTCTATAAAACCAGGTCTTATAACAATTAATGTTCCTATAAAACCTAAAGAGACAGCTGTCCATCTTCTAAGGCCGACTTTCTCATCTAAAAAAAAAGGTGATAAAGCTGTTACACATATTGGTGCTACAAAAACCAAAGTTAATGCTTTAGGCAGCGATATTTCAGATATTGAATAAAAAAATAAGTAAGTTGAAAATACAAAGATTAATCCTCGTATTAATTGTAAAATGGGTCTTTTGGTCCATACTAAAGTCTGTCTATAAAATAAAAGCATTAATGCAAGAGTAAAAACTACAGTAAAAAAATATCTAGCCCAAGTTATTTGCAATACATCCATTGATGAAGTTAAGTATTTTGCAAATCCATCCATTACAGGAACTATCATCCACGCAGATGCATTGAGTGCTATTGCTTTCATTAACTAAAATACTTTAAAGAAACAAATACAGTTATTGGAACAGTAATTAAAGACATAATTGTTGATACAACGATTGTACTAGAAATATTATCTACTATTTCCTTAGGTGAATACATGGCAGCCACAAGATAACATAATATTGCGCTTGGCATTGAAGATTGGATTAAAAGAACACCAGCAGCAAATCCAGATAAATTAAATAAAGAAATTAGTATAAATCCAATAATTGGTCCAACAATTACTCTACCGATTGATGTGATTATAGCATCCCTAAATGAAAATACTTTCATCTGGGTAAGAGCCACTCCTAGAGACATCAATATCATTACAATCATACCATAAGCTAAAAGCATTACTGTATTCATAACAAACTGTGGAATTGGTTTATCAAAATATAAAAATAATATTGTAACAATTATCGCATAAAATGAAGGACTCTTAATAATTACTTTAAAATCAAATTCTCTTTTTGCTAAAAAGATATTTAAAGTAAAATGTAATAAAACAACAAGAGAAGAAATAGCAGCTGCAATACCCATGCCTAATTCTCCATAAGCAAATAAGCAGATTGGAATACCCATATTTCCTGTATTTGGCAAAATAAATGTAGGTAATTCACGTATATAATCCTTTTTCATTAAAACTAAAAATATTAAACCTACTAGACCAAAAGAAGTTAATAAAATAATTGCGTAGAAAAAATATTCACGAAAAACATCAAAAGTGACACCTCCAGCTGTTAAAGCAAATATTACTAAAGATGGAGTACCAAAATTACCTGAATATGTAGTAATAAATGATGTATCAAAATTTGGATTTTTTTTTCCTAATAGGTAGCCTATACCAACAATAAAAAATACTGGAAATAAAACTTCAAATAGTTTTAGATATAATTCCATTCTTAAAATAACCTAATTAAGACAGGAGCTTTTAGTATATTTTTGTTATTATTGATTGATTTTAAACATTTATTTGAATTTAATTCATTTGCTTCATGAGTAATAATTACAATAGATGCCATTTTTCTTTTATGATCAGGTATTTGTATTAATCGTTGTACTGAAATATTAAATTTAGCTAATTGTTTTGTAATAATTGATAAAACTCCAGGTTTATCTTTAACTTCTAATCTAATATATAGAGAGTTAGAATATTTATTAGAATCGTAAATTTTTACTTTTTTTCTTTTGCTGCAAGATATTCCAAAAGGATACTTAATATTACCTCTTAAAATTGATAATAAATCTGACATTAAAGCTGAAGATGTGGCTCCAGGTCCTGCACCCTCACCTTGTAGAACGATCTCACCTACTGGATTTCCTTTTAATATAACGGCATTCATAACATCTTTTACATTACCTATATAAGAATTTTTTTTAACTAAGCATGGGTGAACACGCTCATATAATTGATTATTAATTAATTCAGTTATGCCAAGTAATTTAATTCTATAATTTAATTGATCAACTATTTGAAAGTCTTTACTTTCAATATTTTCAATACCTTCCATTAAGTTTTTTGTATTTGAAATTTTTTTATTAAATGCTAATGAAGATAATATTTTAACTTTTGCTAAAGCGTCATATCCATTTAAATCTAATTTAGGATTGACAGGTTCGGCATATCCTAATTTTTGTGCATTAGCGAGAACTTTTAAAAAACTATCTTTTGTTTCCTCCATCTTCGAAAGTATATAATTACATGTGCCATTAAAAATTCCATAAACCTTCGTAATTTTATTTGTTGCTAAGCTTTCTTTGATAGTTCTTAAAATTGGAATACCACCGCAAACAGATGCTTCAAATTCTAAATTAACTTTATTTTTTTCAGCAAGTTTTGCTAAATAATCGCCATGTTTTGAAATTAATGCTTTATTGGGAGTTATAACATGTATTTTATTTTTTAAAGCTGATTCGACAATTTTTTTTGAAATACCATCAGAATTTCCAATAGCTTCTATTAATATATCTATATTGAGATTTTTAATTACATTAAGTGGATTTGAATAAAATATTTTTTTATTTATTTTATATTTTCTTTTCTTATTTTTATTTTTTGCAGAAATAGCTACAATTTTAATTTTTTTTCCTGTCTTAATTTGAATATCTTTTTTTTTTAAATTTATTTCATTAAAAAGATAATTTCCTATCTGACCCAAACCCATTATAGCAATATTATATGATGTTTTCATTTTATTTATCTAAAATAGGAAATTCACTTAATTCTCCGTAATCAATAGCATTTTTTTTAAATTGGTCAAAACTTAAATCGTTAGTAAATTTAATTTCAGAAATTTTTTTAGATATTTTAGGTTTTTGTTTGTCTTGCCAAACTCCACTTTTAGTATCAAGCGAGCAGCCGGCAAAAATAAAAAATAATGATAAAAAAAAAATAATTTTAAACATTTAACCCTTCGTTTTCTTTAAAATTAAAAATTATATTCATGTTTTGTACTGCTTGGCCACTTCCACCTTTTAATAAATTATCAATAGCACTCAATATAATAATCTTATCTTTATATTTACTTTTACATA
>CACANV010000063.1 GCA_902533955.1 uncultured Pelagibacteraceae bacterium | reverse complement strand
AGCTTTAGCTAATTGTGTTGGTTTTTCATCTCAGGGAGTTTTTGGGACAGGTGTATCGATAGCTATAGATCCAAGAACTATAGGTACACAAATTGATGACTCCATAATGCAAAAAAATCTTAGCGCAAAATTATTAGCAAAAGACAAAAAATATTTTTTATCTGTAAAATCAAAAGTTCTTGATGGAAGAACTTTTATAACAGGCAAAGTTGATACAATAGAAGAAAAATTTCAAATTACTAAAATTGCTTGGGAAATTAAAGGCACAAGATCAGTTAAAAATGATTTGAAAATCAAAGAAAAATTTAATTTTAAACAATCAGCAAAAGATGTACTAATTACATCCCAACTTAGAGCAGCAATGATTTCAAGTAAAGATATAAAAGCAGTTAATTACAATATAGATACATATAAAAAAAAAATATATATTTATGGAATTGCACAAAATGATAATGAAAGAACTAAAGTTATTAATGAAGCAAAAGAAATTCTAGATGTAGAAGATGTTATTGCAAGTATTTTTTTAGTTGAAGATTTGAGAATAATAAAAAATTAATTAGGTTTTTTATAATCTATTACCCCAGCAGAATAAGCGGCAACTGATGCTAAGTTTAATATATCTGATGTAGAAGATCTAAGTGGTGCAATTTCAATAGGTTGACCCAAACCTATTAACAAAGGTCCTATAATTTTGGCTCCACCAATTTCTTTAATTATTTTATATGAAATTGCTGCACTATGTTGTCCTGGCATTATTAATATATTTGCATTACCAACTATTTCTGAAAATGGATATAGTTCAGCATACTTTTCGTTAAGCGCAACATCAGGCTGCATATCTCCATCGAATTTAAAATCTACATTTTTATTTTTTAATATTTCAACAGCATCTCTAATATGTCTAGTTCTACTGGTAATTGGTTGACCAAAAGTAGAATGAGATAAAAATGCAATTTTTGGATCAAAACCGAATAATCTAACAACTCTTGCTGAAGAAATTGCAATTTCTGCAAGTTGTTGAGATGAAGGATATTCATGAACTGTGGTGTCAGCAATAAAAACAGTTTTACCTTTATTAACCACCATATTTAAACCAAACATAATTTCACCTTTTCTTGGCTCTACAACCTTTTTAATTTTGTCTAGTGATTGTGCATATCTTCTTGTATTGCCTGTAACCATTGCATCTGCATCACCACATGCTACCATGCAAGAACTCCATATAACTCTATCATTTCTAACCATCCTATCGCAGTCTCTTTCAAGTAATCCTTGCCCTCTTTGAAGTTTTTTGAAAAGAAATTTTACATATTTTTCTCTCTTTTCTTTATTTGTAGAATTTACTATTTTAATATCAAAATTTTCTCCATAACCAATTTCCTTTAATCTTTGTTTAACAACTTTTTCTTTTGCAACAATTATAGGAGTTCCTAATCCGGTATTTTTGAATGCTATAGCTGCTTTTAAAGTATTTTCATCTTCACCATCAGCAAAAACAACTTTTTTTTGATTTTTTTTAACTTGTGAATTTATACCTTGCATAATTGTTACTGATGGATCTAGTCTTTGTTTTAAATAATCAGCGTATATTTCAAAATTTTCAATTTTTTTTCTTGCTACTCCACTTTTAATAGCGGCTTTAGCTACTGCAACAGGAATAACACTAATTAATCTTGGATCAAAAGTGGATGGAATTATGTATTCTTTTCCATAAACAGGTCTCTCGCCACCCATTGCAGCCACAACTTCATCCGGAACTCTTTCTCTAGCTAATGATGCAATAGCATTTGCTGCAGCAATTTTCATTTCTTCATTAATAGTCTTTGCTCTGCTATCTAATGCACCTCTAAAAATATATGGGAAGCCTATTAAATTATTAACTTGATTTGGATAATCAGATCTTCCAGTTGCAATAATTGCATCTTTTCTAATCTCTTCAACTTCCTCAGGTGTTATTTCTGGATCAGGATTGGCACATGCAAATATAATTGGATTTTTAGCCATTTTTTTTACCATATCTTTTTTTAAAACGCCGGCTGAAGATAAACCTAAAAAAACATCTGCATTTTTAATTGCATCATTTAAGGTTCTATCTTTAGTTTCTATAGCTTGATTAATTTTCCATTTATTCAAACCTTTTCTATTTTTATAGATAACACCCTTTCTATCAACCATAGTTATATTTTTTTGTAGAACACCTGTTTTTTTGAAAAGATTTGCACAGGCCATAGCCGATGCTCCTGCTCCATTAATAACGACTTTAATTTTATCTATTTTTTTTTTTGCTATATCAATTGCGTTAATTAATGCCGCACAAGTTATTATTGCAGTACCATGCTGATCATCGTGGAATACGGGAATATTTAAAATTTTTTTTAATTTATTTTCAATTTCAAAGCAGTCTGGAGCGGCAATATCTTCTAAATTTATTCCACCAAAACTTCCTGCAAAATTTTTAATACTATTAATTATTTCATTTGGGTCACTTGAATCAATTTCGAGATCAATGGCATCTATATCTGCAAATCTTTTAAATAAAACTGCCTTTCCTTCCATAACCGGCTTTGAAGCAATCGCGCCAAGATTTCCTAGTCCTAATATTGCTGATCCATTACTTATTACAGCAACTAAATTTCCCTTTGTGGTATAATCATATGCAAGTTCAGGATTTTTAAATATAGCTTTGACTGGAGCTGCCACACCTGGTGAATAGGCCAAAGCCAAATCTCTTTTTGTAGTCATAGGTTTCGATGAAATTATCTCAATCTTGCCAGATTTATTACTATTATGAAATTCTAAAGCTTCTTTATCAGAATAATGTTTAATTTTACTTTTTTTCATTTTTTGCAAATAGATATTCAAATAGATCAAATTTAAGACTAATATGATTTATGAATTTGATTAAGTCAACAAGCACCTTTACTTTCTTTACTTTAATAAGCAGAGTTCTTGGTTATTTTAGAGATGTATTAATAGCTATATATCTTGGTTCAGGACCTTTGGCGGATGCTTTTTTTGTAGCATTTAGAATACCTAACACTTTTAGAAGATTGTTTTCTGAAGGCACATTTAATGCAGCATTTGTACCAAGCTATTCTTCAGAATTTATTTTAGGAAAAAAAAGATCTAAAAATTTTGCAAATAAAATATTTAATTTACTTTTAATTAGTTTGTTTTTGATTGTTTTGATTATTGAAATATTTATGCCATCTTTTATTTTCGTAATAGCTCCTGGTTTTAATGAAAATTCTGATAAACTTGACTTAACTATAGCACTTACAAGAATTACTTTCCCATTTTTATTATTTGTAAGTTTATCTTCATTTTTTTCAGCGATATTAAATTCTCAC
>CACANV010000062.1 GCA_902533955.1 uncultured Pelagibacteraceae bacterium | reverse complement strand
AATAAACTATAATGAAATTTACCAGCACTTTGATTAAAGGCAAATTAATCAAGAGATATAAAAGATTTTTTACTGATATAGAAGTAAATAATAAGATAGTAACCGCTCATTGTCCAAACACTGGCTCTATGATGGGATTATTAGATAAAAATAATGATGTTTGGCTTATTCAACATAATGATCCTAAACGTAAATTAAAATATACCCTCGAAATGATAAAAGTTAAAAAAAGAATTATTGGAGTGAATACTCATCGAGCAAATAGAATTGTTGAGCATGGATTAAAAAATAAATTAATCGATGAATTTAAAAGTATTAAACATATCAAAGCAGAATTTAAATATTCGGATGATACTAGATTCGATTTTTTGTGTGATAAAAAAATATTAGAAGTTAAAAATGTAACTTTAATAAGAAATGAAAATTTAGCAGAATTTCCTGATGCGGTTACATCAAGAGGATCAAAACATTTAAAACAGTTAATTAATTCAAGAAAAAAAGGCTTTAATCCATTTGTCTTATTTTTAACTCAAATACAAGGTATAAATAATTTTAGAATAGCTAAAGATATAGATTCTGATTATTATAATAATTATATTAAGGCAAAAAATGCTGGTGTAAACTTTCTTGCTTATAGATGCACTTTAAATTCTAAGGAAATAAAAATTGAAAAAAAAATTAATATTTTAGATGACTGAAATTTATAAAGAAAAATTTGAAAGAATGAGAATAGCAGGAAACCTTGCATCTCAGACTTTAGATATGTTAACTGAATTTATTAAACCTGGAATATCTACTGATGAAATAGATAAAATTAGTTATGAATTTATTAAAGACAACGGTGGTAACTCTGCACCACTTTATTATCGAGGTTTTAAAAAATCTCTTTGTACATCGTTAAATCATGTTGTTTGTCATGGCATACCTTCGGAGAGAATATTAGATGATGGAGATATACTTAATGTAGATGTCACCACAATTGTTAATGAATATTATGGGGATACTAGTCGAATGTTTACAATTGGTAATATTTCCGTTAAAGCAAAAAAATTAATCGATACAACTTATGAATCAATGATGAGAGGAATAAAAATTCTTAAACCAGGAGTAAAACTTGGTGATATAGGATTTGAAATACAATCATTTGTTGAAGAGCAAGGGTTTTCTGTTGTAAGAGATTTTTGTGGGCATGGAATAAGTAATACTTTTCATGAACCTCCGAATATTCTTCATTATGGAAAAAAGGATACAGGTCTTGAATTAAAACCTGGTATGACATTTACAATAGAGCCAATGATAAATGAAGGAAAATTTGAAGTAAAAGTATTAAATGATGGTTGGACAGCAGTAACAAAAGATAAGTCTTTATCAGCTCAATTTGAACACACAATAGGTATTACAGAAGATTCTTATGAGATTTTTACAGAATCTGTTAAAGATTATAGAAAGCCTCCGTATAATTAATGATATCAAGATATTCTAGAAAAGAACTTGTTCAGATTTGGTCAGAAGAAAATAAATATAAAATTTGGTTAGACGTTGAAATTGCTGCGGCTGAAGGAATGGAAAAAATAGGAAAAATTCCAAGAGGAGTTGCAAGTCTTGTTAGAAAAAAAGCAAAAATTAATGTAAAAAGAATTCATACAATTGAAAATAAAGTTAAACACGATGTTATAGCTTTTCTTACTTCTGTTACAGAAAAAGTAGGGATTAAAGCAAGGTATTTACACCAAGGAATGACATCATCAGATGTTTTAGATACAAGTTTTAACATTCAGCTAGTTCAATCAGGTAAAATTTTAGTTAAAGATATTGATCAAATATTAAAAGTTTTAAAATCAAAAGCTAAAAAATATAAATTCACCCCATGTATGGGAAGAAGCCACGGAATTCATGCAGAACCAATGACATTTGGTTTAAAATTAGCATCTTATTATGAGGAATTTAAAAGAAACAGAAAAAGATTAATCAGTGCAATAGATGAAATCTCAACATGTGCAATATCGGGGGCTGTTGGTACATTTGCCAATATAAATCCTAAAGTTGAAAATCATGTTGCAAAAAGACTTGGATTAAAAGTTGAACCTATATCAACACAAGTTATTCCAAGAGACAGGCATGCATATTATTTTTCTGTGTTAGGTATTATTGCAGGATCAATTGAAAGAGTTGCAATTGAGATCAGACATTTACAAAGAACAGAAGTTTATGAATTACAGGAATTCTTTTCAAAAAAACAAAAAGGATCATCTGCTATGCCACATAAGAAAAACCCAATCTTAACTGAAAATCTAACAGGTCTAGCAAGAATGGTGAGAAGTTATACTTTTCCTGCTTTAGAAAACATTGCACTCTGGCATGAAAGAGATATCTCACATTCAAGTGTTGAAAGAAATATAGGGCCAGATGCAAATATAACAATTGATTTTGCTTTAGTAAGATTAGCTAATGTTTTAGATAAAATGATTGTTTATCCAAAAAAAATGCTAAATAATATTAATATTACTAAGGGTACTATTTTCTCTCAAGAGTTAATGTTAGAGCTAACTAAATCAGGTCTTAGTAGAGAAAAATCTTACAGATTAATACAAGCGCATGTTAATAAATGCATAGCTGATAATCTTAATCTTTTAGATGTTGTAATGAATGATAAAAGTATTACATCAAGAATTCCAGTTAAAAAAATGAAAAAAATATTTAATTATTCCTCACATTTTAAAAATGTAAATTTAATATTTAATAGAGTTTTTAAATAATGAAAAAAGGAAAAAAGTTATACGAAGGTAAAGCTAAAATTATATATGCCTCACCTGAAAAAAATTTAGTAATTCAACATTTTAAAGATGATGCAACTGCTTTTAATAATCAAAAAAAGGCAACAATAGATGGAAAAGGAATTTTAAATAATAGAATTTCAGAACATATTCTCTCAAACTTAAATGAAATAGGAATAAAAAACCATCTTGTTAAAAGAATTAATATGAGAGAACAGCTTGTAAAAAGTGTTGAAATTATACCTATTGAATTTGTTGTAAGAAATATTGCTGCTGGATCATTAACCAAAAGACTTGGGATAGAAGAAGGAACAGTTTTAGATTATCCATTAATTGAATATTGCCTTAAAAATGATGATTTAGGAGACCCCTTGGTAAGCCGTGAACATATATTGTCATTTAATTGGGTGAATATAATGGAGTTAGAATTAATAAATGATCAATGCAAAAGAATAAATGATTTTTTACAAGGAATGTTTAGAGGAGTTGGTATAAAGCTTGTTGATTTCAAATTAGAATTTGGAAGATCGGGTCAAAATAATGAAATAATTCTAGCAGATGAAATAAGTCCTGATACATGTAGGCTTTGGGACTCAGCAACAGAAAAAAAGTTAGACAAAGATATATTTAGAAAAGATCTTGGAAATTTAATTGAAGGGTACCAAGAAGTTGCAAAGAGATTGGATATTCTCCATGAACAATCTAATATAAGACCTATAAATTTTCCAA
>CACANV010000061.1 GCA_902533955.1 uncultured Pelagibacteraceae bacterium | reverse complement strand
ATCCAAATTCATTATTGATCTCTGAATTGGAGCGGCACCTCTCCATTTTGGCAATAATGAAGCATGAATATTTATAAACCCATTCTTAGGAATGCATAAAAGATTTTTAGGTATAATTTGACCATATGACACCACCAAAATTATATCTGGCATAATTTTTTTTAAAAATATTTCTTCGTCTATATTTTTTTTTAAACTATGAGGAGTTCTTACATCTAAACTTAAATTTTCAGAAAATAAATTTATTGGTGATTTATTTAATTTTTGACCTCTTTTAGATTTTTTAGGTGGCTGAGTATATACTGTAGAAATAATATAACCATTTTGATACAAAGATTTCAATATTGGAACTGCAAAATTTGAAGTTCCCATAAAAACTATTTTTTTATTCATTAATTAAACAATAATTCTATCAGGTCTATCTTTTTTTCTTTTAGATAGTTTTTTAACAATCATTGTTTTTTTTAATTTTGATAAATAATCTATAAATAAAATTCCCTCTAGGTGGTCCATTTCGTGTTGTATACAAGTTGCCAGAAGACCTGAGGCTTTCAATATTTTTTTTTCACCATTATAATTTAAATATTCAACTTCACATTCTTTCGGCCTATCTATTTCTGCAAAATAATTTGGTACAGATAAACAACCTTCTTCATAGGTATTTGTCTGTGAATTTTTTTTTTTTATTATAGGATTTACAAAAAACATTGGATTTCTAGTATCCTCATTTTTTGAAATATCCATAACAATTACTCTTTTGGGAACTCCTATCTGAATAGCAGCCAGACCAATTCCTCTAGCATCATACATTGTTTCCAACATATCATCCATAAGCTGTTGTGCATCTTTTCCAAAATTCTCAACAGGTTTAGATTTTTGCCTTAATATTTTGTTAGGTTCTGTAATTATTTTCTTAATCGCCATAATTAATTTTATATTATAATTTAAACTTTTAAAGGTAGAACTTTCAATAACATTTGATTTCTTAAATTTATTGTTTTTAATTCATTCATTATTCCAACGATAAAACTAACTGACTCTAAATCTAAATTCTCAACTTGATCTTCTCCAATTAATTCAACTAACTTTAGCAAAACTAAACCACTCTCTCCATTTATTATCATAGAATTAATTTCTGCTGGCATTTTTGAGTTATAATCATATAGTCCATCATATTTTTTAAGTATTTGTACTCCATCTGACTTTAATGATTCTACGAGAATTATGTCTTTTATAGTGAAAGAATATTTTTTATTTTTTTTTATTTTTTTTAAAAAATCGTTTGTTTCTTTTTCAACTTTTGGGAGACTGGTTTTATTTAAAAAATAATTTAATAATTTTGATTGATGCAAAATCTTATTGTTGAATTTTATTTTTGATTTTTGAATTTTATCAGGATCTATATTTTTATCGTAAAAAGTAGTAAAGTTTGAGGGTACTTGATTTTTATTTATTTTTTTTAATATAGATGAAAGTTCTTTATCAAAAATGTTTGGTAAATTTGATTTTTCAAATGATTTTTTTAATATTGAAGAAAATTTTAATTTTTGTTCCACATCAACAGATAAAAGCAATCTTTGGTATAACAAAGCTCTTCCCTCATAATCTTTCAAACTTTTGTAAATATCATTTACACTTAGGAGCTGATTTATATCGAATTGAAATCTTTTATATAAATCTAATAAATCTTTTTCCTCATAAATTCCTTCATTGGTAGCTTTTTCAATAAGTTTTATCTCTTCTGAACTTTCTAAATCAATTGAATCCACCCTCTTTAGTAAGTTAGAAGTGGAAAGGTATTTCCATATAAATTTGGGCGTGTCTAATTTTGGTTCATATGCAAAATCTACATTTGTCCTATGAGAAAGATGAAGGTAAAGAATATTTTTATCAGAAATTGAATCGTCTTTTTTTTTATATCCCATCAACAAATTAAATTTTTTAGTAAAAAATTTATCAAAAGATCCCATTTCGGATTTCAAATCAAACAAAAGTTGAGCTTCGTCTCTTTTATTTTGATTTATTAAACAGTATATTTTAAAATTAATTAAATATTCGTCTGTTATTAAATTTATATCATCAAAAATTTCACAAGATTTATCAATTTGTGAATTTGACAAATGAAAGTCTGTATAAAATCTAATTAATTTATCACTATTATTTAACGATGGATTTTTAATCAAAAATTTCTTTATAAGGTCGAAATCTTTCTTTTGAATTAAATATTCAAATTTAAAGTCTAAGAATTCATCAGATGAAATATTATTCGATGGAAAATATGAATTGGTAAGTAATGCAATATCCAAAATTTTCTCAGAAAAATTTGATAAATTTGTTAAACTTATTTTTTTTAATGTAGATTTTATTTCCTTTCCATCACTATTAGACCACATATCTATATTAAGTCCATTTTCTACTGGATCATACAATCCTGCTAATTTAATTTCTTTGGAATCTAACTCTTCATTAACTATTATAGACTCAATTTTTTTTTCTGTTTTTAGTACTTTAATATTATTTTCATCATCTCCTTGATTAATATTTTTAGTTGGTTTATTTGAATTAACTATTTTTTCAATTTTCCAAATGTCAACCGGTTCAGTTGCTAACAATATTTTATATGAAAAAAAAAATATTAATGAACAGATAAAAAATTTATTTAATAGTTTTGAAATTTTCATTGGGTATGATTTTTTCAATTTTTTTATTTGGTGTAGGAAAATCAATTTTACCTACCACAAATATACTAAAAAAAATTATAAAAATAACTAATGCAAGCATAGCTAAAATTTTAACAATAATAGTTAGTTTGCCTTTACTTGTATTTTTTGTAATTTGCATATAGTTTAAGTAATTTCAAAATAAGACATATTTGTGTTTTTTCAATATAGAAACGAATGAAATTTAAAAAAAATCTAGTTTTAGTTGGTATGATGGGATCGGGAAAGTCATCTATTGGTAAAATTTTATCAAATAAACTTAAATTAGATTTTATTGATATTGATAATAAAATAGAAGAAAGAGAAAAAAAAACTATTTCTGAAATTTTTAAAGAAAATGATGAAAAATATTTCAGAAAAATTGAGGAAAATATATCTATAAATTTTCTTAAACTAAAAAATAAAGTAATATCTCTTGGAGGTGGAGGATACGTTAATGCAAAAATAAGAGAACAATGTTTTAAAAACTGCATTACTTTTTGGTTGAATTGGAAAGAAGAAACTCTAATAAATAGAATAAAAAATAGTAAAAAAAGACCTCTAATATTAAAAATGGATTCATCAGATATAAAAAAATTGATATTGGATAGATCAAAAATATATAATTTATCAAACCATAAAATTAATTGTGATAAGTATAAAAAGTATGAAATTGTAAAAAAAATTATAAAGATTTATGAAAACTAATAAAATTATTATTAACACTAAAACGAAAAAATATTCAATAATATTTGGTACAAATATTTTAAAGAAAATTTCAAAAATTTTAAAGTTTCATAATATTTTTTTTGAAAAATGTTTGGTTGTAATTGATAAAAATATACCAACTAAATTCAAATTAAATTTAATTAGAAATTTGAAAGTCAAATATAAAT
>CACANV010000060.1 GCA_902533955.1 uncultured Pelagibacteraceae bacterium | reverse complement strand
TTTTCCTGAAGATTTTGCTTATTATTTATTGAATGACAACAATACTCTTGTACTAGTTAGTGCTGCAAAAAACTATAGTCAAAATCTTAAGTTTGATATTAAAAATAAAGAACTAACCGTTCAAAAAAATTATGGAAAATTAAATTTTATAATTTCAACATTTACTAAAAATTGTGGTTATAAATCTATTAAAAATAATTTTGAATGTAATATTTATAAGCCTTTGATCTCTAAAAATTTAATCAATTAAATTGAGTAAACGCATCCGCAAATTGTTCAGCATTAAATATCTCAAGATCATCTTCTTTTTCACCTAAACCCAAGCCTACAATTGGTACTTTATACTTTTTAGAAATTGCAATTAATACCCCTCCTTTTGCTGTCCCATCTAATTTTGTCATAATTAATCCTGTTAAAGGTATAATTTTATTAAATTCTTCTAACTGATTAATTATATTTTGACCTGATGTTGCGTCCAAAACTAAAATTACTTCATGAGGAGCTGTTTCGTCATTTTTTTTTATTACATTTGCAATTTTTTTGAATTCATCCATGAGATTTTTTTTATTTTGTAATCTTCCAGCCGTATCAATAAGAACTTGATTAATATTATTTTTTTTTGCGTACTCCAGCGCTTTGAAAGCAACAGAAGCTGGATCTGAACCTGGATTAGATTTAATTATGGTTGCATTGACCTTTTCAGCCCATTTCTCTAATTGATCAATTGCTGCAGCTCTAAACGTATCACAAGCAGAAAATAATACTTCATTGTTATTTTCTTGAAATATTTTTCCAATTTTACCAATTGTTGTAGTTTTTCCTACTCCATTTACGCCTGATACTAAAATAACATTTAAGTTATCTTTTTTTTCAAAAAACTTCTTTTTTTCTAAAGGTTGCATTAGTTCAATGATGTATTCTTTTAAGATTTTATTTACTTCAATGATTGGATCTTCTTTAGGATCAATTTTTTTTTGTGCAATTATATCTTTTATTTCTGAGGCAGCATCAATACCCACATCAGAACTTATTAAGAATTCTTCAATTTTATCTAGTGTTCCATCATCTATTTCTTTTTTAACTATTATTTCTCTGAGTCCAGACGCAATATTATTTGCACTTTTTTTAAAACCTATCTTAAATTTTTCAAAGATTCCCATTATATATTGATTATAATTTCCTTAATTTCCGAAACAGGACCTCTCATGCTTGTATTTTTTTTTTCATCTATACTAATTAATAATTTTCCAGTACTAAATTCGATTTCAGTTTCCGAATTAGCAAGATTTTCTATATTTGCAGCAACAGCTGTTGCGCAAGCAGCTGTTCCACAAGCTTTAGTTAAGCCGGCTCCTCTTTCCCAAACTTTTACTTTTATTAAATCAGAATTAATTTTTTTTGCCAAAGTAACATTACATCTTTCAGGAAACAATTCATGGTTTTCAATTTCTGGTCCAATTTTTTCAAGATTAAATTTTTCAATATTTTCAACAAAAAAAATTACATGTGGATTTCCAACATTAACAGCCATTCCACCAATAAATTCTTTATTTTCATTATCAATTAATTTTAAATTTAGATTTTTTGTATCAGAATCTTTTCTTAATGGTATTTCATGCCATTTCATTGTTGGTAAACCGATTGTTGTTTCTACCTGATTTTTATCAAGAATTTTAGATTTTAGAATTTTTGAGTTTATTGTTAGGTCTATATTTTTTTTATTGTTTTCATTTGACAATAAGTAGGCAACACATCTTGTGCCATTTCCACACGCCTCTGATTTACTTCCATCTGAATTATAAAACTCTAATCCTGCATCTGAATTATTATCTTTTTTAATAAAAATTAGTTGGTCACACCCTATGAATTTACGATCACAAATCTTAATAATTTGTTCGTACGATAGATTGATATTTTTTGATCTTTGGTCAATGATTACAAAATCATTTCCTAACCCATCCATTTTAATAGCTTTAAATTCCATATAAATAAATACTTAACTTATTTATTGACTTTTTGAACCTCTATTATAGTTTATCAGCGTTTCCGCAAAATACAGCAATTTGCGGTGTCTTTGGTAACAAAGAGATCGACACCAGTCAGCGATAGTTCGCCCACTGGTGCGATACTTGCTGTGTATAATTATGTTTGAAAATTTAACAAATAAATTTGAAGAAATATTTTCTTCATTAAAAAAAGCACCTTCTTTAAATGAGGAACAAGTAGATGAAGGTTTAAGAAACATAAGAATTGCACTTTTAGAAGCAGATGTTTCACTCGATGTAGTTAAGGAATTTATAAACAGAATAAAACCTAAAGCTCTAGGTCAAGAAATAGTTCGCTCAACTTCTCCGGGTGAAATGGTAGTCAAAATTGTTTATGACGAACTTGTTTCATTCTTGGGAGATAAAAATTCAGATATTAAATTAAATGCAGTCCCGCCTGTCCCTATTATGCTTGTAGGACTCCAAGGATCTGGAAAAACTACAACAACTGCTAAGCTTTCAAGATATTTAGAAAAAAATAATAAAAAGAAAGTAATGATGGTTAGTCTAGATGTATATAGACCAGCTGCTCAGGAACAATTAAAATTGTTAGGAGAACAAAACAATATAACAACTTTACCAGTAATAGAGGGACAGCTGCCTGCTGATATTTGTAGAAGAGCTATTAGTGCAGCAAACTTAAATGGGTCGGAGGTAATTTTATTTGATACTGCCGGGCGAACTCAAATTGATTTTCAAATGATGAATGAAATTAAACAGATAGAAAGTATTATAAATCCTTCAGAAACATTGTTAGTTGCAGACTCATTAACAGGCCAGGTTGCGGCAAATGTTGCTAAAGAATTTAAAAATACTGTTAATGTGACTGGAATCATTCTTACAAGATCAGATGGCGATGGAAGAGGAGGTGCAGCATTAAGTATGAAATATGTTGCCAATGTTCCAATAAAATTTTTGGGAATTGGTGAAAAAGTTGAAAATTTTGAGGTCTTTTATCCTGATAGAATAGCCAACAGATTATTAGGAATGGGAGATATAGTTTCTTTAGTTGAAAAAGCAGCTGAAGATTTAGATGAAGAAAAATTAAAAAAAGCTGAAGAAAAATTAAAAAAAGGACAATTTTCTTTAGAAGATTATTTATCTCAATTAAGACAGATGAAAAAAATGGGCGGTATAGAAGGAGTAATGTCGTTTCTTCCGGGTGTTTCAAAAGTCAAATCTCAAATGGAACAGGCAGGTGTTGATGAAAAAATAATTACTCAAAATGAAGCTGTAATTTTATCAATGACAAAAAATGAAAGAGAAAATCCAAAAATAATAGATGGATCCAGAAAAAAAAGAATTGCTAATGGTTCAGGGACTGACATAGCCACTATCAATAAATTATTAAAACAATTTAAAATGATGTCTGAAATGATGAAAAAGATGTCTAAAGGAAATATGAAAGGAATGGCGGATAAAGGAATACCGCCTGAACTTTTTAATCAACTTAAATAACATAAAGGAGTAAGAATGCTTAAAATGAGGTTATCAATGGGTGGAACAAAAAAAAGACCCGTTTATAAAATTGTAGTTGCCGACAGTAGATTTCCAAGAGATGGAAGATT
>CACANV010000059.1 GCA_902533955.1 uncultured Pelagibacteraceae bacterium | reverse complement strand
CGTTCGGTGAAGCCAAATTCTTCGTCTATTTTTTCTTGTTTATTTGCAAACCAGAATATTAATACTACAAAAGCAATAATAGACCCTTGTGCACACATGTAATACGCTAAAGGATATCCAAGAAAACTAGCTGAATTTAAACTAGAACCAAACATGAAGATAAGATAACCGAAAACAAACCAAATTATTAATGTAAGTATCATTAAACCTTTGGTTTTTTCCCAGTGCTTTTCTTTGTTTGACATTTTTATGCCTCCCTATAGGTTAAAAAATAAAACCATATACATTTGAGATAAGAATGGAAGAGTTAAAAAGTCTTAAATTTAGTGTTAAAATTGTAAAATTGCATAAAAATGGGCATTAAATACAAATTAAAACTTAAAGATTTAAAATTTGAATATTTAAAAGAATATTTTTCACCTTTATTAAATTATTTTAAAAAAAAAAAAAAAATTGAAAATTATTCTGATTTAAAAGAATTTATTCAAAAAAAATCTGCTTGGGTAAGTCAAGTTACACTCTATGGTTATTTGAAAACAAGAATGGGTGCAAAATATGTATTAATGTTTGATGACGAAATATTTTTAGGTTCCATTAACAAAGCAAAGTGGAATATCTATGTGGTAGCTCTGCAAGATCTTACATTTTATACTATTTCATTTTTAAAAAATGAAAGAAACTTGCACGATGTAGAAAAATCAAAAGAAATTTATTTTCAAATTTTAGAAGATGAACTTAAAAATAAAATACCAAAAGATATCTTCGAAAAAGCAAAAAAAGAATTTTTGATAAGATATGAAAAATTAAATTGGATTGAATATTATAAATCACTTCCATTTAATTCTAGCGCAATATCATTATATGAGTGGTCTCCAATTGCCGAAGATTTAAAAATATTGGATAAAAAAATCGTCTTAAACTCTATTATACTTAAGTGGGATAATGTTAAAGATGAGTTTAAAAATATTTTAAAAATTTAAATATTTTTTCTTTGATTAACTAAATTTTTAACAACACTTGGATCAGCTAATGTTGTGGTATCACCTAATTGATCATGTTCGTTTGCTGCTATTTTTCTTAAAATTCTTCTCATTATTTTTCCAGATCTTGTTTTAGGCAAACCCGGAGTGAATTGAATTATTTCAGGCCTATAAATTGGTCCCAACTTAGCAGCAGCATGGTTTTTTAGTTCTCTTTCAAGAGAACCATCTCCTTTTTCTCCCACGTTAAGAGTAACATAAACATAAAGTGCGTTACCTTTTATATCGTGTGGATATCCTACTACAGCAGCCTCAGCTACTTTTGGATGCGCTACAAACGCACTTTCTATTTCTGCTGTTCCAAGATTATGTCCAGATACAATAATTACATCATCCACTCTTCCTGTTATCCAATAGTATCCATCTTTATCTCTTCGGCACCCATCACCAGTAAAATATTTTCCGTCAAATTGAGAAAAATATGTATCTATAAATCTCTGATGGTCACCATAAACCGTCCTCATTTGGCCTGGCCATGATTGTGCAATACAAAGTCTCCCTATAGCTTCACCTTTTAATGTTTTTCCATTTTTATCAACTATTATTGGTTTTATTCCATAAAATGGTTTTGTTGCAGAACCAGGCTTTAAATTTATTGCTCCTGTTTGAGGACTAATTAAAATACCTCCAGTTTCTGTTTGCCACCAAGTGTCTACAATTGGACACCTAGAGTCTCCAATTATTTTAAAATACCATTGCCAAGCTTCAGGGTTTATTGGCTCGCCTACAGTTCCAAGTAATTTTAATGATTTTCTTGAGGTTTTTTTGACAGGTTTTTCTCCCTGAGCCATTAGTGCCCGTATTGCAGTTGGTGCAGTATAAAAAATATTTACTTTGTATTTATCAACTATTTGCCACCATCTTGAAGTATCAGGATAAGTGGGAATTCCCTCAAACATAATTGTTGTTGCTCCATTTGAAAGTGGACCATAAATTATGTAACTATGTCCTGTAATCCAGCCAATATCTGCTGTACACCAATATATGTCCTTGGGCTTATAATTAAAAATATATTGATGTGTCATCGAGGCATAAACCATATAACCACCTGTTGTATGTAAAACTCCTTTTGGTTTTCCAGTAGAACCTGATGTATAAAGTATAAATAAAGGATCTTCTGCATTCATTTCTTCCGGCTCACATTTTGAAGAAACCTTTTTTATCATTTCGTGATACCAAATATCTCTCCTTTCATCCCAATTAATTCTGTTGCCTGTTCTTTTTACAATAATACATTTTTTTACATTAGGACAATTGACCAAGGCTTCATCTGTAATAGATTTTAGATGTATTGTTTTACCTCCTCTAACACCTTCGTCAGCTGTTATTACGTAATCTGATTTGCAATCATTAATTCTTCCAGAAATACTATCTGGTGAAAATCCTCCAAAAATAATTGAGTGTATTGCTCCAATTCTAGCACAAGCAAGCATTGTGTAGGCTAGCTCTGGTATCATAGTTAAATAAATAGTTACTCTATCTCCTTTTTTAACTCCAATTTCTTTCAATCCATTTGCAGCTTTTGATACTTCTTTGTAAAGTTCTTTATAAGAAATTTTCTTTTGAACCTTTGGATCGTCTCCAACCCATATAATTGCAGTTTTATCTTTATTTTTTTTTAAATGTCTATCAATGCAGTTTGCAGATGCATTTAATGTACCATCATAAAACCATTTAATTTTAACATCTGACTTACTGTATTTAATATCTTTTATTTTTGTGTAAGGTTTTATCCATGTAATTCTTCTACCTTCTTTTTTCCAAAAACTTTCATTATCTCTAATTGAATTTTTATATTTTTTTTCATACTGAGATCTCTTAACCATTGCTTTACTGACCCAGTCTTTTTTTACTTTATAAATAATTTCTTTTTCAATTTTTAAATCTATTTTATTCTTTCTAGAAGATTTTAACTTTTTTCCTTTAATTTTTTTCTTTTTTTTTGGCATGAATTTTTTTTTAGCGAATACTACTCATCTTCAAAATAATTTTCCAGCTTTTAGTATCAATTGGCATTACAGATAGTCTACTTTGCTTTACCAATGAAAGTCCTTTTAAATGCCTATTTTTTTTAATATTTTCGAGTGAAACAGGAATTTTCAGTTTTTTTTTAAATCTAACTTTAACAGCAACAAATTTTTTTTTTTTATCAGTTGGGTCAATAAATGCTGTTTTTATTACTTCTACTATGCCTACAATTTCTTTTCCAATATTTGAATGATAAAAAAAACAAAGGTCAGAGTTATTCATTTTTTTTAAATTATTTGCAGCTTGGTAATTTCTAACTCCATCCCAGTTAACTCCTTTATCTCCAGCATTTATCTGTTGATTAAATGACCAAACATTTGGTTCAGATTTTAATAACCAGTACTTCATCTAATTGTTTCTCCAATGTTTACGCCAATTTTGAATCATTGAGTTTTCATTTTCCTTGGTTTTTTTAAAACACGTACCCCACAAAGTCACCCACATTTTTAATATTAAAAAATAATTTTAGAATATAAATTAAAATAGAGTTAATCCTATATCAAATACTCCTCTTAAAATTAAATAAATACAAATTATCAAGCCAATTGTTGCTAGGATTTTTTTCATCTTATTTAAGA
>CACANV010000058.1 GCA_902533955.1 uncultured Pelagibacteraceae bacterium | reverse complement strand
ATTTCAAATGGTTTAATGCCTTCAATACATGCAATGTTTACACCATATATTTTTGGATTACTTCTTGGTCTATTGTGAGTATGAATGCCACAATTTGAGCAAAAATAATGTTTAGCTGTATTTGTATAAAATTGATAAAGTTTTAAAAGTTCTTCGCCTTTAGTAAGTTTAAAATCATCTGGTCCAATCACTCCAATGATATATCCTTTTCTTTTGCACATTGAACAATTACAACGCATAACTTTTTCAAATCCATTTTCAGGAACATTAACATCTGCTTCTACTCCCCCACAATGACATGTTAATTTTTTCATATTTCATACTCCTTAAAGTTAATCATTTAGAATTATCTTTTAAATATTCACCATACCTTTTTAAACTCTCTTCTGGCCATGTTTTTTTTGGATCATACATTTCTTTAAAACAAATAACATCTTCTGATAAATTTAACCACGGGTCTTTATCTTTTGTAAATATATGTGCTTGGGGAGGAAACTTTTCTGAGCTATCTAAAGTTTTAGTTCTTAATGTTAATCTCTTAACAGCTAAGTCATAATCAGCATATATAAAGGTACCACATTTAGTACAAAAATATGTTTTGCACAAAGCTCCACTCCCCGCTTTAATTTCAGTTGATGAAACTTCGCCTTCTACTATTAAAGCATTTTCTAAAACACTTGAATTTACTACATACGAAGATCCATTTAAAACTTTGCAATCTTTACAATGGCAAGCTTGAGTGAATAAAGGTTGTTCTTTGAGATGATACCTTACCTTTCCACAAATACATCCGCCCTTTAACTTTTCATCTTTTTTTTTCATATATTTATTATTATCAAACTATCCTTGGTTAAAGTTATCCACAAGAATACAAAATATAGTTTCAATGTTCTCGTTTTGATTCACTTTTGATTCACTTCCAGACTCAAAATACAACCTAATTGACACTATTGAATAACTTGTGTATTAATGAGAACAAAATAAGAACATTTATGAAACTAACAGTACCATATTACTTGCATAAAGCTGGCGCGGGTTTTCCATCGCCTGCCACGGACTATATCGAAGAAGATATCGATTTAAATGTTCACTTAATCAAAAATGTTCCAGCAACCTTCATCATAAGAGTTCAAGGAAAATCAATGGTAGATGTTGGCATTAATGATGGTGATCTATTGGTAGTTGATAAAAGCTTAAAGCCAAAAAACTTTTCAACAGTTATAGCCAATGTTCATGATGAGTTGGTTGTTAAAAGTTTTGTTCAAGATAAAGACAAACAATTTTTAACATCTGGATCTAAAAACTTTGAAGATCGAATTTTAATTAACGAAGAAGCAGATATTTTTATCTGGGGAGTTGTAACTTATGTCATCCATTCAACGTACTAAAAAAATAGCATTAGTAGATTGTAATTCTTTTTACGTTTCTTGTGAAAGATTATTCAATCCTAAAATAAGAAAAAAACCTGTTGTTGTTTTGTCTAACAATGATGGCTGTATTGTTTCGAGGTCCAATGAAGCCAAAGCTTTAGGCATTAAAATGGGTGAACCTTATTTTAAAGCAAAAGATATAATAGTTAAAAATAATGTACAGGTTTTTTCGTCAAACTATTCTTTGTATGGAGATTTATCTAGAAGAGTCATGAGAACTCTTAAAAGATTCAATTCTGATATAGAAGTTTATTCAATTGATGAAGCTTTTATAGATTTATCAAATTTTCCTGATAATGAAGTTGAAGATGTGGCACAAGAAATTAGATCAACAATATTGCAGTGGACAGGTATTCCAACTAGTATTGGTATTGCTAAAACTAAAACATTAAGTAAGGTTGCAAATTATATTGCAAAGAAAAAAAAATCTGGCGTTACAAGTTTTATTAAAATTGAAAATATAGATCCAATATTAGAAAAAGTTAGCATTAGTAATGTTTGGGGAGTTGGTAGACAGCTAACAAAATTCTATCATAAAAATGGAATTTACAATGCTAAGCAATTAAAAAATAAATCAAATACATGGATTAAAAAAAATTCAAATGTTTTAGGATCTAGAACCGCCATGGAACTTAGAGGTATTTCTTGTATTAATATAGAAAAAACAAAATCAAAAAGGAAAAGTTGTATAGTATCACGTTCTTTCGGTCAAAGAATTGAAAAGTATCAAGAACTAAAAGAAGCAGTTGCAGGATATTGTTTGAATGCTGCTGAAAAAATTAGATCAGAATTTTTAATTACAAAATCAATTACTATTTTTATAAGAACTAGTCCGTTTCAAAGTCATTTCAGATATTATGCAAATTCAAAAACAGTTGATTTTCCAATTGCAACAAATGACAGTATAGAAATAGTTAAAACTGCTTTGACTGCTTTAGCAAGTATTTTTAAAAATGGTTATCAATATCAAAAAGCTGGAGTACTGTTGTCTAGTTTATCAGAATCTACTAACAATAAAAATCTATTTTCTTCTGAAAAGGATGAAAAAATAAAGAGCTTAATGAATTCAATTGATAATACTAATTACAGATATGGTAGATCAACTTTAAGTCTAGCGAGTGCTGGCATACAAAAAAAATGGAAAATGAAAAAAGAATACTCTTCTAAAATAGATACTGCAGATTTTTATTTTTTACCAAAAATAAGGGCTATTTGATCAATTATTCCAAACAATTGGAAACCAGTCTGTTCGCAAAGGGTCTCCGGACTGTAGATTTATATTTTTAAAAGGTGGAGATGTTTCGCCGCCACGATCAATGTAACGAACATCATCACCAATAAAACGCATAGAAAATGCTCTCCTTCTATTATGAGAAATATTTCCAGAAGATCCATGAACAATCTTAAAATTAAAAAGAATTGCATCACCAAGTCTTAAATCAGGAGTAAATATATTATTAATAAATTCATTTAAATCTGGCATATCCATGAAGTTATTATTATTTTTATACCAAGCTTTGTCATTTGACCATTTGGTAGGACGTATAAGTTTAGGCCATTTGTGAGATCCCAAAATAAGTTTAAGACTATTTTCTTTTGTAACTTCATCCAGTGGTATCCAATAACTGCCTGTAACATTTCCATCAATGCAATAATAAGGTAAATCTTGATGCCATGGAGTTGATTTTAATGTTCCAGGATCTTTTACAAAAATATGGTCATGAAATAACTGAATTTTTTTAGATTTAGTTAATTGAGCAAATAGTTTTGCTGCGGGTGATTCTTTTGCAAATTGCTCGAATTCTGGAATTCTTTGCCAATTACAATAATCTTCAAAAAATCTACCACTGCCATTTATTTCAACATTTTCTCTAGCATGGGGGCCTGGACTAGATAAAACTTTTTCAAAACCTTTTCTCAAAGTTTCTAACCAAGGCTTAAAAATACCCTCTAAGATAATTACTCCATTTTTTTTAAATAACTCTATTTGTCTATCATTGATTATCATTACTTCAATATTTCAGTATCAGATATATTATTTAAAGAATTATGAAGTTCATTTAAATTTTCTCTACGCGAAATTCTAAATACCAAAAAAACTAATAGAAAAATTAAAATAAATGGAATTAGCATAATAATTGAAACATTTTGATGAATAAGAAAAAAATAAATTATTAAAAAAAAAATTGCCCTAAGTAATACACTAAATTTAAAAACTGATATTATCGATAAAGAATGTATTATTAGATTTTTGAAACTCATTTTAGATGGACCAAAATATCTTAGTCCTCTTTCAGAAGGAACTGTTGTCCTATCTTTTGCGAT
>CACANV010000057.1 GCA_902533955.1 uncultured Pelagibacteraceae bacterium | reverse complement strand
TGGTAGAGGTGCAAATGATATGAAAAGTTCAGTTGCTTCATTTATTGCTGCTGTAAGCAGCTTTTTAAATAGTAATAAAAACTTTAAAGGTTCTATAAGTTTATTAATTACCGGAGATGAGGAAGGTATTGCTGTAAATGGAACAAAAAAAGTTGTGGAATTTTTAAAAAAGAAAAAGGAGAAAATAGATTTTTGTTTAGTTGGTGAGCCAACAAATCCTGAAAAATTAGGTGAAATGATAAAAATTGGTAGAAGAGGTTCTTTAACTGGACATGTAACTATTCATGGAACTCAAGGACATGTTGCTTATCCTCATCGTGCAAATAATCCTTCCGATTGTTTAGTAAATATTTTAAAAAAAACTAAAAGATATAAGGTTTGATAAAGGAACAAAAAAATTTTCAAGCAACTAATCTAGAAATTACAAAAATTAATATTAAAAAATAATGCGGATAATGTTATACCAGGTTCTGCACATGCTAGTTTTAATATTAGATTTAATAATAAACATTCATCAAGCTCATTAAAGAAAAAAATTAATAAAATTATAAGTAATTTTACAAAAAGAAATAAATGTAAATTTGAAATTGACTATATGGTTTCAGGTGAATCTTTCTTAACAAAACCAAATCGCATTACATATATGATAAAAAATATCATCAAAAAAAATACAAAAATAAATCCTAAATTATCTACAACAGGGGGAACTTCTGATGCAAGATTTATAAGAAAAATTTCTCCATGCCTAGAATTTGGTTTAGTTGGAAAGACTATGCATAAAGTGGATGAAGCCGTATCTTTAAAAGATTTAAAGAAGTTGACTAAAATTTATAGTGATATTTTAGAAAATTACTTCAAGTGAAAACAGCTATAATAACATCCAATACATCAAAAAATCATTTAACTGGCAATGGACATCCGGAAAAACCAGATCGTGTAACTGCGGTAATTGAAAAACTAAAGCAAAATAAAAAATTAATTTGGAAAAAATCTATAAAATTTGATGAAACTTTATTAGATTTAACTCATTCATCAAATTATGTTAATGAAGTTAAAAAATCTTTTCCAAATAAAGGTTTAAGTTTTCTCGACGGTGATACTATTATTTCTCCAGGCAGTAAAAATGCTACAGTTGATGCTGTTGGATCAATTATTTGTGCAATTGATGGAGTAGAAAATAAAAAATTCAAAAATGCTTTTTGTGCTGTAAGGCCTCCGGGACATCATGCTGAAAAAGGGAAAGCTATGGGTTTTTGTATCTATAATAATGTTGCGGTAGGAGCACAATACTTAATCAATAAATATAAATATAACAAAATAGCTATTATTGATTTTGATGTTCATCATGGAAATGGAACTCAAGATATTTTTTATGAAAATAAAAAAGTGCTGTACATTTCAACCCATCAATATCCTTATTATCCTGGAACAGGAAATGAAAAAGAAAAAGGCAAATATAATAATATTTTTAATATACCTTTGCCAGCTGGAACTAATTCTGAAGAATATTTAAATGTATACAATTATGTGATAGATAAACTAATTGAATTTAAGCCACAATTCGTGATGTTTTCAGCAGGTTTTGATGCGCACAAAGATGATCCTTTGGCTCAATTAAATTTAAAATCAAAAGATTTTTATGAAATAACTAAAAGAACAATTATAGCCACACAAAAATTTAATAATGGAAAAGTTGTGTCAATACTAGAAGGTGGTTACAACCTTAATGCACTTGCTGAAAGTGTAAATGAACATATTAATGCATTTATAGAATTTAATTGATTAATTAATTTACTATTATAAATAACCTTTTATGAAACTTTATAAAATTAAAAAATCTAATATAGATAAAAGAGGACTTTATGCAGCAAAAAATATTAATGTGGGAACCAGAATTATAGAATATAAAGGAAAAATAATCACTAATAAAGAAGTAGAGAAAAATCCAAAATTTGATAATTCAAAAGATATATACTTATTTGATTTAAACAAAAGATATTCTCTCGATGGTGCTTTTACTTGGAATACTGCTAGACTAATAAATCATTCGTGTAGTCCAAATTGTGAAGTAGAAGGAAAAGGTAACAAAATTTGGGTTAAATCAATTAAAAATATTAAAAAAGGTGAAGAGCTAAATTATGACTATGGTTTTAGTTATGACTCAGATTACAAAGATTTTCCTTGCAGATGCCAATCCAAAAATTGTTGTGGGTATATTGTTAGATCTGAAAGTCGTTGGAGAATTAATAAAAAGTTCAAAAAAAACATAAGAATTAATAGATAATTTTTTCTAAATATAAACCACATGCAGGTGCGGGAGGGGCAACTTTTTTCCTATCTTTTTTTTTAATAACATTTTCAAGCTTTTTGATACTCCATTTTTTTTCACCAACATATTTTAAACATCCTACCATAGATCTAACTTGATTTTTTAAAAAAGATTTTGATTTAAACTTAAAAATAATTTGATTTTTAGATTTTTTAATTATAATTTTATTTATTGTTCTAACTGGGCTGGATGCACTGCAATTTGAAGATCTAAATGTAGAAAAATCATGAGTTCCAAGTAGTTTTTTTGAACCTTGTTTAATTAGATTAAAATCTAATTTTTTTCTTATATACCATTCTCTATCTTTATTTAACATCGAGGGAGATATTCTATTTTTTATTAAATAAATATAAGATCTTTCTTTAGCAGAATGCCTTGCATGAAAATTTAAATTTTTTTTTTTAATTTTAAGAATTGATATCATTTTTTTATTTAAAAAAAAATTTAATGATTTAATTAGTTTTTGAATATTGTAAATTTGATTTTTTACATCAAAATGTGCAGATTGTTCTAATGCATGAACACCAGAATCTGTTCTCCCTGATCCATGTAAAATTATTTTCTTCTTTAACAATTTACATAAAATTAATTGAATTGTTTTTTGAATAGAATTGCCTTTTTTTTGAATTTGCCAACCAACAAATGGTGTACCAACGTATTCAATTAAAATTTGATATCTATACATTAACTAAGAATTGTACCTTTTTTTATTTGAGTACCCAGCAAAAATTCCTTTATTTGCTGGATTCTTCTGCCCTGACGCTGAATTGTTAATACTTTTATTGATCCCCCTCTACAACCTATTTCAAAATTATCGCTAATTAATTTTCCTGGGTCTCCTTTTGAATTTGATTTTTCTGCTTTTAATATTTTATATCTTTCACCTTTAAATAAAAAAAAGGCTCCTGGATATGGATATAGTCCATTTATTTTGCCAATTATTTTATCTGAATTTTCATTCCAATTTATTTTTCCCTCATCTTTTTGAATTTTTTTTGCATATGTGGCTTTTGCATGATTTTGCTCTTTAAATTTTAAACTAGAATTATCTATATCATCAATAATATCTAAAATTTTTTCTGACGCGAGAAGAGATAATTTTTGAGATAGTTCTTCTGAATTCATTTTTTCTGAAATTTCAAATGTGTATTGGCTACATATAGGTCCTTCTCAATAATTTTTTTCTTTAATTTACAGCTATTAATTATTGCCTTTTCAATAAAAGGAGTTTTTAATTTTAATATTAAGTTGCTATTTTTATCAAGAAAATCAAAATCTTTATAACCATTGATTAAACCACTCTTAAGAATTTCAGCATACCCACATATAATTTCTCTCATAGGCAATGAGCTCAATAATTTTATATCTGATATAACCAAATCAGGTTGATAAAAGCTTCCAATTAAATTTTTTCCATATTTGTTATTAATTCCTGTTTTTCCGCCAATTGAGGAGTCCACTATTGACAAAAGGGTAGAAGGAATATTGATAAATTTTATTCCTCTTTTAAATGTACTTGAAGCA
>CACANV010000056.1 GCA_902533955.1 uncultured Pelagibacteraceae bacterium | reverse complement strand
TCCATCTAAAATTGTCGATAATATAGCTTCCCATTTAAATGCAACAATTTCAGAAAAACAACAAATTTTTGAAACACTTGACGTAAAGAAGAGATTAAACGGTGTAATAAAAATAATGGAAAATGAAACCAGCATCATAGGTGTTGAAAAGAGAATAAGAGGAAGAGTTAAAAATCAAATGGAAAAAACTCAAAGAGAATATTATTTGAACGAACAATTAAAAGCTATACAAAAAGAATTAGGAGAAATTGAAGATGGTAAAGATGAAACCACAACACTTAAAAAAATCAATTCAAAAAGCAAAAATGCCAAAAGAGATTGAAAAAAAATGCATGACTGAATTAAAAAAACTAAAAAACATGAGTCCTATGTCTGCCGAAGCAACAGTAGTAAGAAACTATCTAGATTGGATGATTGATATACCTTGGTATAAAAAAGGTAAAGTTGATATTGATTTGAATAAAGCTTTGAAAATTCTTGATGAAGACCACTTTGGCCTTGAAAAAGTAAAAGAGAGAATAATAGAATTTTTAGCCGTTCAAAAGAGAATGGAAAAAATTAAGGGTCCAATTTTATGTTTAGTAGGTCCCCCAGGAGTTGGAAAAACATCTTTAGGAAAGTCTATAGCTAAAGCTACAAATAGAAAGTTTGTTAGAATGTCTTTAGGAGGAGTAAGAGATGAGGCAGAAATAAGAGGTCATAGAAGAACATATATTGGATCCCTTCCAGGAAAGATTATTCAAATGATGAAAAAAGCTGGAACCAAAAATCCTCTTTTTTTACTTGATGAAATTGATAAAATTGGAAACGATTATAGAGGAGATCCATCTTCAGCTTTATTAGAAGCCTTAGATCCAGAACAAAATAAAACCTTTAACGATCATTACCTAGAAGTTGATTATGATTTATCAGATGTGATGTTTGTGACAACTGCTAATACGTTGAATATATTACCACCATTATTGGATAGAATGGAATTAATCAGAATCCCTGGATATACAGAAGATGAAAAAATAAATATTGCAAACAAACATCTTCTGCCAAAACAAATAAAAGATAATGGTGTTAAAGAAGGTGAAATGAATTTAGCCGAAGGAACTATTAAAGAAATTATAAGAAGCTACACTAGAGAGTCAGGAGTTAGAAATCTAGAAAGAGAAATATCAAAAGTAACAAGAAAAGTTGTTAAAAAAGTTGTAAATGGAGAGGAAAAAAGTGTCGAGGTTAACGATAAAAATATTTCTAATTTTTTAGGAATTAAAAAATATAAATCTGGAGAATTAGAAAATACTGACAAAACTGGCATAGTTATTGGTTTAGCTTGGACAGAATTTGGGGGAGAAATACTAAAGATTGAAACTGTAAATATGCCTGGGAAAGGAAGAATGCAAATAACAGGAAAGCTTGGAGATGTTATGCAAGAATCTGTAAAGGCTGCTAAATCTTTTGTTAGATCAAAAAGTTTAGAATATGGAATAATACCACCAATTTTCGAAAAAAAAGATTTTCATATTCATGTACCTGAAGGAGCAACTCCAAAGGATGGACCGTCAGCAGGTATTGCAATGGTAACATCTATAGTTTCTTCTATTACAAAAATTCCAGTTAATAAGAATATAGCAATGACTGGTGAAGTGACAGTAACAGGGCAGGTTTTGCCAATAGGTGGATTAAAAGAAAAATTATTAGCCGCACATAGAGCTGGAGTTAAAAAAGTTTTAATACCAAAAGAAAATGAAAAAGATTTAGTTGATGCTCCTAAAAAAGTTAAAGAAGATATAAAAATAATACCTGTTGAAACTGCTGATGAAGTATTAAAATTAGCATTGGTTAAAGAATTAAAACCTGTAGAATGGTCTGAGGTGGATAAAATTTCTGATAGTAAAAAAGACGAAAAATCTCAAGCTAGTATTCAGTAATAAACAATTTACATTATTATTTTGTTGATGTATTAGTACCAAGATTTTGGGCGGTTAGCTCAGTTGGTAGAGCATCTCGTTTACACCGAGGGGGTCAAAGGTTCGAGTCCTTTACTGCCCACCATTATAAATTTTGTTTAGAGTATTACTTACGAAAATTATTTTTTTATTATTTAATTCAGGGTAAATTGGCAAAGATAACAATTCTTTTGATATTTCATTAGCTATAGGAGTTTTATTTTTTTTATATTTAAATTCTTTTAGTAAAGATAAGCTATAAGGATAATGTATATTTGTTTGAATTCCTTTTTTTTTAAGCTTTTTAATTATATTTGATCTATTTTTAACTCTTATTGCAAATATATGGTAAGAGTGATTTTTTAATTTTTCAAAACTTGAGTATGTGTTTATATTTAATTTTTTTTTATAAATGTTAGCTATTTTTATTCTTTTTTTTATATCTTGTTTTAAATATCTTAATTTTATTATTAAAGAAGATGCTGTAAACTCAGTCATTCTGAAGTTAAATCCAATTTCATAAAAATTATTTTTTTTATGTGACCAAGCTCTCATTCTTTTCGTTTTTTCAAAAATTTTTCTATTGTTTGTTAGTATAGCGCCTCCTTCACCTATGGCTCCAAGATTTTTTGTTGGATAAAAACTAAAAGCAGCGACATCACTATAACTACCAGGTGACTTATTTTTAAATGTACTACCATGTGCTTGTGCAGCATCTTCAATTATCTTTAACTTATATTTTTTAGCAATTTTTTTAATTGTAATCATATCACACATTAGACCATGTAAATGGACAACCATAATAGCTTTTGTTTTTTTATTGATTAATTTTTCCAAATTATTAGTATTAATTAACCAATCATTATGATTTATATCTGCAAAAACTGGTTGTGCTCCGACATAAGTTATTGCTGCTGCGCTAGCCACAAATGTTAAAGAAGGAACTATAACTTCGTCACCCTTTCCAATATTTAAAGCTAATAAAGATAAATGAAGTGCACTAGTTCCGTTATTTACAGCAACACAATATTTTGATTTAAAAAATTTTTTATATTTATCTTCAAATTCTTTCACATAATTACTATTAGTATAGTAACCGCTTCTTAAAATATTCTTTAATTTTTTTTGTAATTCTACTGAAATTCTTTTAGCTTTTAGCTTTTCGGAAAAAAAATTTACCTTCACATCTTACCTTTAAGCTTGCTTAAAACTTTCATAACTCTTTTTCCATGATTAAATATATTTTTATTACTTTTTTTTCTTTTAACAAATTTTAATAATTCTTCTATCATTTCTGACAAACTTTCCTTATGAAATATATTTGGAATTTCAATCTCACCATTTCTGTATAACCATTGATTTATTTTTTGTTTAGATTTAAATTCAATACCCTTATTGTAGATTTTTATTTTTTTATCACTCTCATTGTCATCAAATTCAACAATTTTTTTATTACCAGCTAAAAGAATACGTCTTGATTTAATTGGAGAATACCAGCTAACTTTTATGTTAGCAAAAAATCCTGATGGATAATTAATTGATATTGTCGACATAAATTTTTTATTTTTAAAAATATTTTGTGAAGTAACTTTTATTTTTTTTGGCATTTCTCCATCTAGCAAGTAATCAAGAATATACAGATCATGAACAGCCAAATCATCTATAACGTTAACATCAGTATAAAATTTACCAAAACTTATTCTTTCTGAATCGTAGTAAATTAATTTACCAAGTTTTTTTGCTTTAATAAGCTTTTTTAAATATTTAACTGAGGAATGGAATAAATATGTGTGATCTAAAAATATTTTATCTAGATTTTTGTGATTTTTTTGCAACTTTTTAATCTCATTTATATTAAATACAAATGGTTTGGTTACACAAACATATTTATTTAATTTTAAACATTTACTTATTATTTGATAATGTGT
>CACANV010000055.1 GCA_902533955.1 uncultured Pelagibacteraceae bacterium | reverse complement strand
CTCATCGAGAAAACATTAAACGACTGAAAAATAAAGAAGAAAGTAAGAGTAAAATTTATTAATTTGACACTTAAAGTGTTTTGAGTACTTTGTTGATTTATGAATCTTGTCATAGTCGAAAGTCCAGCAAAAGCAAAAACAATAAATAAATATCTTGGTTCTGATTATACTGTTTTGGCTAGCTATGGTCATATAAGAGATTTACCTTCTAAAAATGGATCTGTTGATCCTGAAAATAATTTTAAAATGATATGGGAAATAGATAGTTTTTCAAAAAAATATTTAAAAGAAATAACTGACTCTGCAAAACAGTCATCAAAAATTATTTTAGCAACAGACCCGGATAGAGAGGGTGAGGCTATAGCATGGCATGTAAAAGAGTTTTTAAAAGAAAAAAAACTTCTTAAAGATAAAAAAGTTGAACGCGTTGTATTTAATGAAATTACAAAAAAAGCAGTAACAAATGGTATTGATAACCCAAGAAAAATAGAGCCCCAACTTGTTGATGCTTATATGGCTAGAAGAGCTTTAGACTATTTAGTAGGTTTTAATATATCTCCAATATTATGGACTAAATTACCTGGCTCAAAGTCCGCTGGAAGAGTTCAATCAGTTGCACTCAGATTAATCACAGAAAGAGAACACGAAATAGAAATTTTTAAACCAGAGGAATTTTGGAGTTTAAGTGTTATATTTAAAACAAATAAAAACGAAAAAATTAATTCTAATATTTTTCAACTGAATAATAAAAAAATTGAAAAATTTTCATTCAAAAACAAAGATGACATTAATAAAGCAATTGAGACAATTAATGAAAAAAAATATAAAATTAAAGATATAAGTTCAAAACTTTTTTCAAGAAATCCTTCAGGTCCATTTACAACATCGACTTTACAACAAGCAGCATCTAGCAAATTAGGTTTCGGCGCTTCACGAACAATGCAAATTGCTCAAAGATTATATCAAGGTATAGAGATTGATGGTGATACTACAGGATTAATAACTTATATGAGAACAGATGGAACAAATATTTCTAAAGACGCTGTTGAAACATTTAGAAGCTACATTACTGATAATTATGGAAAAAATTACCTTCCAGAAAATCCACTAAATTATTCAGGAAAAAAAGCTAAAAATGCTCAAGAAGCTCATGAAGCAATAAGACCAACTGAAATATCAAGAGATCCAAATAGTTTAAAAAATTATCTAAGTGCAGATCAACAGAAATTATATAATTTAATATGGACAAGAGCCCTATCTTCACAAATGGAGTCAGCAAAATTTGATAGAAAAACTATAACTATCACTTCATCAGATGAAAAAAATTTATTTAGAGCAAGTGGATCGACAATAAAATTTGATGGTTATCTAAAATTATCAAATTTAGATGAAAATGATAATGAAGATGATAAAATATTACCAAATGTAGAAAAAGGTGAAATTGAAATAGATAATTTTACTGATGATCAACATTTCACTCAACCTCCTCCTAGATATTCTGAAGCAAGCTTAGTAAAAAGACTTGAAGAGTTAGGAATTGGTAGACCATCAACCTATGCAAGCATAATATCTGTTATTTCTAACAGAGGTTATGCCGATATTAATAATAAGAGATTTTTTCCAACAGATAGAGGAAAATTGTTATCAGCATTTTTAGAGAAACTTTTTTCAAAATATGTTGATTACGATTTTACAGCAAAATTAGAAGATCAATTAGATGATATCACATCTGGAAAAGAAAATTGGATCACTGTATTAGAAAATTTTTGGAATGATTTTAATTCAAATGTATCTAATGCCAAAGAAAAGCGAACTAGAGAGGTTTTAGATCTATTAAATGAAAGTTTAGGTTCTTTGGTTTTTGAAATAGATAAAGATGGAAAAATTGATAGGAAGTGCCAATTATGTTCTACTGGACAGTTAAGCTTAAAAAATAGCTTTAGAGGAGGTGCTTTTATTGGTTGTTCAAATTATCCAGAATGTAAATTTACTAGACCTCTATCAAAATCAAAAGCTGCACAACAATATTCATTAGCTGAACCTAAACTAATTGGGCAAAATGATAAAGGTAAAGAAATTTATTTAAAAAATGGAAGATTTGGACCATACCTTCAATACGAAAAAGAACCTGACGAGAAAGTTAAAAATGTAAAAAGTAAGAAAAAAAAAGAAAATGAAAATATGAAAAATGTATCTATACCAAAAGGAATTGAAATAGACTCTATAAATTTAGATAAGGCAAAATTTTTATGCTCACTACCACTAATTTTAGGTAAAAACCCTGAAAATGACAAAGATATTACAATAAACGTTGGAAGGTTTGGACCTTACTTAAAGTGTGAAAATAAATCTGCAAGAATAGAAAATGTAGAAGAATTATTTACAATTGGTATCAATAGAGCTATCACTTTAATAGCTGAAGCAAAGCCAGGAAGAATTTCATCTTCATTGATAAAAGATATTGGTGAACATCCAGACGATAAAAAGCCAGTTAGAGTAATGAAAGGCCAATATGGTCCTTATATAAAATATAAATCAATAAACGCAACTATACCTGAAGAAAAAGACCCTACAGAATTAACGATGGAAGAAGCCTTAATTTTGATTGAGAAAAGACGTGAATACGATAAAAACAAAAAAACAAAAAAAAGGAAAAAATGAAAATAATTAAAGAAGGTAAAAAAAATTTAATATGTCAAACTTAAAAGAAAAATTATTAAAATTTAAAAATAGCAAAAGTTATAAGGAATTTAGAGAAAATTAAATATGAATTTTGAAATTAAAATTAAAGAATTAAACATTAACCTTCCTGAAGCAAAACCACCAGTAGGATCCTACGTGGCTACAAAAATAATTGGTAAATTACTTTTTATCTCTGGTCAAATTTCTATTTCTGAAGATGGTCAATTAATTAAAGGTAAGCTTGGAAAAGATCTATCTACAGAAGATGGATATAAAGCAGCAGAAAGATGTGGATTAAGTATCATCGCACAAGCTAAAGAGGCATGTAATGGAGATTTATCTAAAATTAAATCTTGTATAAAACTAACAGGATTTGTGAACTCAACTGATGATTTTATTGAACAACCAAAAGTTATAAATGGTGCCTCAGATTTAGTTGCTTCAATATTTGGTGATGCGGGTATGCATACTAGAGCTGCTGTAAGCGCTAATAGCTTGCCTTTGGGTGTATCAGTTGAAGTTGATGCTACATTTGAACTTAAATAATTATCTTCCTATGCAAAAATAATTAATTTTATTTTTTTTCATCTTTTCAGGTGAATATAAATTTCTCATATCAAAAATTTTGAAATTATTCTTTTTAACTAAATTTTTAAAATTTAGTTGTTTAAATTCATTCCATTCTGTATGAATTATCAAAAGATCAGAATCTTTGCATGCTTCTCTAATATCTGAACAATAGCTTATTTTTTTAAATTTATTAAATTCTTTTTTAGGTCCAGTTGGTTCATAATATTTAATTAAACATCCTTTTTTAATTAATTTTGGAATAATTTTTAATGATGTAGACTCTCTCATATCATCGGTTCCGGCTTTAAATGTAACTCCTAAAAAAGTGATTTTTTTATTTTTAAGATTATTTTTCATAATTTTTATAATATTTGAAGTTAATAGTTTATTTCTATTACTATTTGATTTGATAACGGTTTTGACTATTGATAAATTAATATTAAATTTATTTGCAGTAGTAACTAGTGCTTTTGTATCCTTTGGAAAGCAAGAACCTCCATAGCCAGGTCCCGCACGTAAAAATCTTTCACCTATTCTTTGATCTAATCCTATGCCGCTAGAAACTTCTTTAACATCAATATCTAATCTTTCACAAAGATTTGCTATTTCATTTATATATGAAATTTTTGTAGCTAAAAATGCATTTGAAGCGTATTTAATTAGCTCAGCTGCTCTTCTTGATGTTTGAAAATATCTACTTTTTTTTTTAATTATTGGTATATATAAGTTCCTCATAATATTATTAGCT
>CACANV010000054.1 GCA_902533955.1 uncultured Pelagibacteraceae bacterium | reverse complement strand
CCTCTTCAGCTTTAATGGCTAAATTTAAAGCAGTTTGACCACCCATTGTAGGAAGAATTGCGTCTGGTTTTTCTTTTTTAATTACTTCTTCAAGAATTTCTATCGTAATTGGCTCTATATATGTTTTATCTGCAACTTCAGGATCAGTCATAATTGTTGCAGGATTTGAATTTATTAATATTACTTTATATCCTTCATCTTTAAGAGCTTTACATGCCTGTGTTCCAGAATAATCAAATTCACATGCTTGACCGATAATAATTGGTCCTGCTCCAATAACTAAAATTTTTTTAATATCTTTTCTTTTTGGCATATTTTTTTACATCTTTAATAAAATCGTTAAATAAATAATGACTATCTTGAGGTCCAGGATTTGATTCAGGATGATATTGTACCGAAAACACAGGTTTATTTTTTAATTTAATTCCTTCTATCGAGTTATCAAAAAGTGATTTATGAGTTATTTGGATATTGTTTGATAAACTTTCTTTTACAACTTCAAAACCATGGTTTTGACTTGTTATTTCAACCTTTTTATTGTTTAAATTTTTTACTGGATGATTGGCACCTCTATGCCCAAGTTTCATTTTTTTAGTCTTTCCATTTAAAGCTAAAGCTAGAATTTGATGTCCTAAACAAATTCCAAAAACAGGCAAATTAGATCTAATTAATTTTTTAACAGTTTGAATTGCGTATGTTCCTGTTGCCGCTGGATCACCAGGTCCATTTGATAAAAAAATACCATTTGGATTTAACTTTAATATTTCTTCAGCAGTTTGTTTGCACGAAACTACTTTTACTTCACAATTATAATTTGAAAAATATCTTAAAATATTTTTTTTTATCCCATAATCTATTGCAATAATTCTTAATGATTTCTTTTTATTTTTTTTAAAACCTTTTCCTTTTTCCCAGGTTTTTAATCCTTTCCAAGTATATGTTTTTTTTGTTGTTACTTCTTTTGCTAAATCTAAGCCATTTAATCCAGACCATTTAGTAGAGATGTTAATTAATTTTTTAATATTAAAATTACCATTTTTATTGTTTGATATTGTTCCTTTTGGAGCACCTATATCTCTTATAAAATTTGTTAAACTTCTCGTGTCAAGACCAGTTATGCCTACAATTTTATTTTTTTTTAACCAATTATCTAAACTGTTAAGTGCTCTATAATTTGATGGGTTAGTAATTTCTGAATTAAAAATAACACCTCTGGTCCAAACTTTATCAGACTCTACATCTTCATTATTTGTTCCAACATTGCCAATATGAGGAAAAGTAAAATTAATTATTTGACCCGCATAAGAAGGGTCAGATATAATTTCTTGATAACCAGTTAATGAAGTATTAAAGCAGATTTCCCCAGTAGCAATTCCTTGGTAGCCGAGTCCAATCCCTCTAAAAACTGATTTATTTTCTAAAACTAAAATAGCTGTTGAAAAATAAGATTTATTTGAAACTTTATTTTTCAGTTTTCTGGTCAATTACAACTCATAAGTTAAAGGTTAATACAATAAAACCTTTTTTTCCGCAACACATCTAATATTATTTTTAAAAAAAATTTTTTCTTTTGAACAAATTTGTCTATACAGTAGATTAAATAAATGAGCCTGAGAGATAAAATAATAACAGACTATAAAAATGCTCTTAAATCTAAAGATAAAAATAAAATATCAACTTATAGGTTAATATTGGCTGGCATCAAAGATTTGGATATCAACAACAGGTCTGGACCAGAAAAGAAAGAAACAGATGAGGGAGATATTAAGAAGTTATTAAAAAAAATGATTAAACAAAGATCCGAATCAATTGATGTTTATAAAAAAAATAATCGGAATGATTTGTTAGAAATAGAGTTAGGTGAGGTTAGTGTATTATCTGAATATTTACCAAAACAATTAAACGAAGAAGACACAAAGAAGGTATGTTTAGAAATTATAGAAAAAAACGGAGCATCTTCAATTAAAGATATGGGTAAAGTTATGGGTGATTTAAAGAAGAATTATTCAGATTCAATAGACTTTTCTTTAGCTGGTAAAATTTTAAAAGAATTATTAAATAAATAATGAAGTATCCAAAAGAATATCTAGATGAAATTAAAACTAGATTAAAAGTTTCAACCGTTATTTCAAAAACAGTAAATTTAAAAAAAAGAGGAAAAGAGTATGTTGGACTTTCTCCATTTAAAACAGAAAAAACACCATCCTTTACCGTAAATGATGAAAAAGAATTTTATCATTGTTTTAGCACGGGAGAGCATGGAAACATTTTTGATTTTATAATGAAGACACAAAATCTAAAATTTGGTGAAGCAGTTAAAGCTTTAGCAAACTTAGCTGGCATGAGGCCTTATTCTTTTTCAAAACAAGACGAAGAAAGGGAAAAAAATTGGATAAAATATAAATCAATTTATTTAAAGTATGTTGATTATTACCATAATCAACTTTTTAAAAATCCTTTAGCAGAGATTGCTAAAGAATATCTTAAAAAAAGAAAGTTAACCGCAGAAGATGTTAAAAAATTTAAAATTGGATTCGTAACTAATGATGTCAATTTTTTTGATTTATTATTAAATGAATTTGAAGAAAATAATTTGAAAGAGTGTGGTTTATTTTATTTTGATGAAAAAAAAAAAAAATATTTTGATAGATTTAGAGAAAGAATAATTTTTCCTATCAATAATATATCTGGTGACCCAATAGCCTTGGGTGGAAGGATAATTAATTCAAGCAATTATTTAGCAAAATATATAAACTCACCCGAAACACCTTTTTTTAAAAAGGGCTCAAATCTATTTAACTTGGATAAAGCAAGAAAGTTATCTAATAAAGTTGATATTATATTTCTTGTAGAAGGTTATATGGATGTTGTTGGATTAAACAAGAATGGAATAGATAATGTTGTTGCCAATTTAGGAACATCTTTAACAAATCGACAAATATTAATTTTAAATCAATTTTTTGATCATATAATTATTTGTTTTGATGGAGATGAAGGAGGTTATAAAGCTGCGCTAAGAGCAGCTGAGAATTCTATTATAGATCTACAACCAGAAAAAAAAATATCTTTCTTATTTTTGCCAGATAGTCATGATCCTGATAGTTTTGTGAATAAGCATGGAAAAGAGTATTTTATAGAATTTTATAGAACGAACATAATTTCGATTCATCAATTTATTTTTGAACATTATTTAAAACAATCTGATGCCAATCCTTCTTCAAGAGCTATATTTGAAAAAAAATTGAGATCAGTCGCATCTAGCATAAAAGATCAATATATAAAAAAATATGTTCTTGAATATTTTTTAGATAAGATTTCTGAATTAACTCCTAATGTAAATAATACAAAAAAAACATTATTTAAAAAAAATACAAAGTCTCTAAAAATAACTCAAAATTATTACAATGAAACTAGATCATTTAAAACAATAGAAATTAAAGAATTTTCATTTTTGTACATAATTTTAAAAAAACCTGAGCTTATTCGAGATAATTATCATTTAATTGAAGATGTAAAATTGTTTAGCAAAGAAAATAAATTATTTTTTGAAGAAATTTTAAAACAAAGTAATAATTTCGATAATTTTGATATTAACAAAGTTAAAGTTGATCAAAGTTTAATAGATAGAGTTTTTAAATATGCATCAATTAAACATATTATTTCAAAAAACTTTAACGATGATCAAAAAATATTAGATATTTTGAATGAGATTTTAAGAGATCTTAAGAATTATGAGCTTGAATTTAGAATTGCAGAGCTAGAATCGAAATTTTCTAAAGATCTAAGTGAAGATACTTTTAATGAAATAAAAGAGCTCAAAAAACAGCAAAAAATCAATTAATATTAAAAAAAATCACATAGATTTTTTCAAAATTAGCATTATATAGATCTTCCAAACTTTATATTGTGGAAAGAATAATTACTAAATCATTTGCTAGACTTATGGGTAGAGGTATCCATAGAGGTTTCATAACTTATGAGGAATTAAATAAATCACTTGGCAAAAGAAATTTGTCATCCAAAAATCTTGAGCAAGCGTTTATCCATATTTTGGAAGAAAGTATATTTTTAGTAGAAAAAAAATCAGATTTTAAAGTT
>CACANV010000053.1 GCA_902533955.1 uncultured Pelagibacteraceae bacterium | reverse complement strand
TAAAGTTTTTATTTATTGGAGGAAAACTAACTACTCCAACTATACCACCAAGTTCAACCGCACCAGATGTTACCGCACCCATTACTTCTCTTATTCCAAATAATTGTTTTGATGGATAAACTTCTATTTTTAATTTTCCACTTGCTCTTTTGTTTACTTCATCAGCAAAAATTTGAGCATGCTTAGCACTATGGTGTTTGGGACTCCAATGAACAGATAGACGTCCAACTATTTCTGCATACGAAGCTGTAGATGAAATTACAAATGAGATTAAAAACAAAAAGCTAATAATAGCTTTATATAAAGATTTTAATTTAATCATATTTTATTCCCTTTATTTTAGATTTTTATAAATTAGAGTTTAATAACTAGAGAGAAATTAACAACGTAAATGTCTTGCTAAATATCGTTGTTTAATGGCAATTATTTATCTATTAATTCCACGAAGTCTTTCAGATCTTCTTCTTAATAATTCCACTGTTGTTAAAAGTAATATTGATAAAAATACTAAACATGTGGCCATACATAATATAACTGGACTAATCTCCTGTCTTATTCCAGCCCACATTTGCCTTGGTATGGTAATTTGATCTACGCTACCTAAAAACAACACCACAACAACTTCATCAAATGAAGTTATAAAAGCAAATAACGCTCCAGATATAACTCCTGGAAGTATTAAAGGCATTATAACTTTAAAAAATGTTTTAAAAGTATTTGCTCCCAAACTTTGAGATGCTTTTATAAGGTTTGTATCAAATCCTGTTAAAGTTGCGGTAACAGTTATAACTACAAATGGAGTACCTAGAGCAGTATGGGCTAATATTAATCCAGTATATGTTCCGATAAGTCCAAATTTTGCATAAAAGAAAAAAATTCCAGCGGCAGTAATTATTAAAGGCACTATCATAGGAGAAATTAAAATTGCCATTATTAAACCTTTAAAAGGCATGCTTGGTCTACTTAAACCTAAAGCCGCTGTTGTTCCCAAGGTTGTTGCTAAAATTGTAGCAGAAATTCCAATTATAAAACTATTCATCGTTCCCAACATCCACTTGTTAGTACAAACTGTTGTAATAACTTCATCTTCGTTACAAATTCCTAGCATTTGCCTGTACCATCTAAGTGAAAATGCCTCAGGTTTTAATTGTAACATTTCTTGAGTAAAGCCAAAAAAAGGTGATTGATTGAAGGAAAGAGGTACAATTATAAATATTGGCGCTATAAGGAAAAAAAATACCATTCCACAATAAAGTAAAAAACCATAGTAACCAATTCTTTGGCTTGTAGTTGTGTAAGTAGGTAGCGCCATAAATTTTAACCTAGTTTAATATTTTCAATCCCAACAATTTTATTATAAACCCAATATAAAAGTAACATAGCAGTTAGTAATATAGTTCCTAACGCTGAGCATAAACCCCAGTTCAAAGTAGTTTTTAGATGATAAGCAATAAAATGGCCAATCAATAAACCTTGAGATCCACCAACAAGTTCTGGTGTTATGAAATATCCAATAGCTAATACAAAAACTAGAAGACCGCCAGCGCTAATACCGGGAACAGTTTGAGGCATATAAATTTTATAAAAAGCATTCATAGGCTTTGCACCTAAATTTAACGCTGCTCTCATATAATTAGGTGATATTGTTTTCATGACACTATACAAAGGTAGAACCATGAAAGGTAATAGAATTTGTGTCATCGCAATTATTGTTCCAGTTTTGTTATAAATTAGTTGCATTCTATTTTCATCTGCAATTATTCCTGCCCATACTAAAACACTATTAAAAACTCCTTTTTGCATTAAAATTACTATCCATGATACTGTTCTTACCAAAAGGGATGTCCAAAAAGGAAGTAGAACACATATCATTAAAAGATTGCTATATTTAAGAGGCAAAGAAGCTAGCAAATATGCAATTGGATAACCTAACATTAAACAGAATAATGTTACAAGAACACTAACCTCTAATGTTAGTAGCCACGTAGAATTATAAATTCTTCTTTTTTTTGGTTGCTGTACAATGTTTTTATTAGAATCATATTTTAAATCTACTGCATTCAAATAATAACCAAAGGTTATTGGATCAACCATTTGTCCAAGGGCCTTCCAATATTCTATATTGGCCCATCTTTTATCAATTTTTATCATTTTATCTTTATATGGACCTTCTTTAATTTTTTTAAATTTTCTCTTTGATTTTTTAATAAGACTTTTCCATCCAGATTTACTGTAATTCATCCTAGTGCTGGCTTTTCCAATCTGGTAGCCTTCAGCTGTCATAATTTCGTTAAACATTGTAGAGTATAGCTCCTCATCAGGAAGATCTTTTTGATCCCATTTTTTAAAAACTTCAAACGTTTTTGGAAATACAGTATTTATTTGTTTGTCGTCAACACTTCTAGCCAACATATCAAATATTGGAAATACAAAAGTAATTAGTATAAAAGTCAACAAAGGTAGAACTAATAAAAAAGCTTTTATTTTATTTTTTCTTTCAGATTTTTTTAAACTAACTTTTAAAGGAATGCCGTCAGTAGTTAAAATTTGATTTTTTGCAATATCGCTCATTAATGTTTTATAAAAAAAATTAAAATAAAAAGGCGGGTTTTCACCCGCCTTAACCTTTAAATATTTTGTATATTATTTATTTCCTGCCATCCATGCTGACCATTGTTCTTTTAATTCAGCATTGTTATCAGCCCACCAAACAGGATCTGTTACAACAGATTTCTTCATCCTTTTTTTTGTGTTAGGCATGTGAGGCAATATCTCGATATTTGGTAGACCTGGTCTTGGAAACCATGGTTCATTTTTAGAAATAATATCTAAACCACAAGTTCTAAGAGGTCCGTACGTAATATATTTAGCTTGTTCAGCTTGAGATTCACAAGTAGTAGCGTGTTTTAAAAACTCTATCGCTTCATCTTTATTGGGCGAACCTTTTACTACACCTATCCAGTCACCATCTAAAACCTGACCTTCCCAAATATAATCAAAATTCTGTCCCTCTGATAAAACTGCAGCTCCTACTCTACCATTGTAAGCAATTGACATTACAACTTCACCACTCTTAACTAATTCTAGAGGTTGAGCGCCTGCTGACCAGTGAACAACATGTCCTTTTATATCCTCAAGTTTTGCAAAAGCTCTGTCTGTTCCGCCTTCAGCTTGTAAAACTTCATTCACTTTAGTTGGTTTAACACCATCTGCTACTAAAGCCATTTCTAAAACTGCTTGTGGCCATGTATGAACACCTCTTTTTCCTGGAAATTTTTCAACATCAAAAAAATCTTTCATTCTTTTTGGTTTTTTTCCAGGGAATGCTGATGGGTCATAAAAAACTACATAAGTGTACCAAATTTGAGGTGCTGCGCACTCTGAAATAGGTCCACTTCCCCCAGGAGCACCATTGAATGGTATACTATCAGCAAAACTATCTCCATTTGGAGCTTTTTGCCAATCACTAAAATCTAATTTTTCAAAAAGACCTTCGTCACATCCGTTGATTAAATCGACGGGTAGACCATCAACTACGTCCCATTTTATATTTCCTGATTCAACTTGAGCTTTGATTTCACCTAAACCACCGTTATAGTTTTCAACATTTACTTTTGTTTTTCCATCTCTATACGGTCCCCAAGTGTCAATATAAGCTTTTTGTTGACTCATTGTGTAAGCTCCTCCCCAAGATACAAAAGTTAAATCTGCATAAGCAACTGTAACAAATGCAGAAGTAAGAATTGATAGGAAGAACAACTTAATTGATCTCATTTTTCTCTCCTTAATTTAATTAAATTAGGACAAATTAAGCATAATTACACATAAACTGCAAAACTTTTTTTCTAGCTTTAATTTATTGTTAATCTAATGCTCTTGAATCTTCAGCTTTCCAAGATAGTTTGACCTTATTGCCTTCTTTTATTGATGATCCATTATAAGAATTTGGAACTTTTACAATGAATTGATCATTTCCGCATACATCAACTCTAGTACGTATATGGTCACCTAGATAAATTAGTTCTTTTACAATTCCTTCAAAATTATTCTCAAATTTTTCATCTTTAGAATTAATAGCAACTCTCTCTGGTCTTAAAGATATTGTTGATTTATCACCAACTAACTTTACATTTACTTTTAAAGATTTTATATTTTCTCCACTTTCGGTCTCTATTAAACAGTATTCTCCGTTCATAGTTTTAACTTTCCCTT
>CACANV010000052.1 GCA_902533955.1 uncultured Pelagibacteraceae bacterium | reverse complement strand
TGAACTAATAAAATTATCTCCTGATTGACAAACATTTAAAATTGCAAATGTTGAAGCTGCTTGACCAGATCCTACAGTAACACTAGCCAGACCTCCCTCAAGAGCAGCAACACGTTTTTCTAAAACATCATTTGTTGGATTCATTATCCGAGTATAGATATTTCCAAATTCCTTAAGTGCAAATAGATTAGCCGCATGACCTGTATCATTGAATTGATATGAAGTTGTTCTATATATAGGAACAGCTACTGCAGTAGTAGCTGGGTCACTTCTATAATCACCACCATGCAGTGCTATTGTTTCCGCATTTTTACTCATTTTTCCTCCTTTTTTTTTTAATATTGTGCTTTATGTAAAGATTACAATCAAGCTTAAATATATTAATCTTTTGAAGGATAATTGGTTGTGATAAATTTTTTTAGTACTTTTAAAACTCTATCAGCTTCTTCTAATAACATCATATGACCACAGTTATCAATAATATCAACTTGACTCCCTTCAATTAAGTCAGCTAATTTTCTACCTTCTTTAACTGGGCACATTTTATCATCAGTTGCTAAAATTGATAAAGTAGGAATTTTAATTTTTTTTGCAGCTTTGAAACCATTTTTGTAGTTGTCACAAGCTCTAAAATCAACACCAAGAGTATTTTTAATAGTTCTTGTTTTAGCTAACATTGTTCCTGTATTAATATGATATAAACCTGGTACTGGATGTCCTCCAAAATGACCAGCTGGTCCATGTGCCCAATCCATCATTAAATCAACTGCTTTTGGATCGTTATTTTCTGCAAGTGCTAATAGTTCAGGATTCATAGGAATTGCACCAGCACCCCCCATTAAGCTTAGAGTTTTAATTTTGTCTGGATATCTTGATGTACATTCAACTGTAACTAAACATCCTTGCGAATGACCTACTAAAGAAGCTTCTTTATATCCAACTGATTCTATTACTTCATTTACCCAATCAGCCATTTCTTCAATTGATTTAAGACTATCACCACCCGAAAGACCATGTCCAGGCATGTCTACAGCTAAACAACTATAACCATGAAATGCAAAGTACCTAGTTTGAAGTACCCAGGTCATATGAGTTAAACCACTTCCGTGAATAAAAATTATTAATGGTTTATTTTTGTCAAAAGGTCTTCCACCAGTAGAAGCATAAACTTCATGATTATTTACTTTAAATTTCATTGATTAGAAACGAGTCTAGGTTTTCTAGCAGCTCTGAAACCAATTTCAAAATCATTTTTAATATCATCTATATCTTCGATTCCAACTGACAACCTAATCATATCATGTGATAAACCAGCAAATTTTAAAGTTGCTTCATCCATTTGAGAATGAGTTCCAGATGCCGGATGAATTACCAGTGTTCTGGTATCACCAACATTTGCAAGGTGGGATGCAAGCTTAACATTATTAATAAAAGCAACTCCAGCATCTTTTCCTCCTTTAATACCAAAAGCTATCATTGAGCCTCTGCCATTAGGTAATAGTTTTTTTGCTAAATCATGATCAGGATGATCCGGTACACTTGGGTGAGATACCCAAGCAACACTATCATGTGCTAATAAATATTTAACCATTTCTTCAGCATTTGAACAATGTTTTTTCATTCTGACTGATAGAGTTTCTATACCTTGTAAAACATTCCATGCATTTTGTGGACTTAAACACGGACCAAAATCTCTCATACCCTCAGCTCTTGCTTTCATTGTAAAAGCTGTAGGACCAAATTCCTCAGCAAATGACAAACCATGATAACCTTCATATGGTTTTGTCATCGTTGGAAATTTATCATTTTGCATCCAGTCAAAATTACCACCTTCAACTAAAATTCCTGCCATAGAAGATCCGTGACCAGCCATCCATTTAGTTAAAGAGTGAACAACTATATCTGCTCCATGTTCAAAAGGCTTACATAGATAGGGAGTTTGATATGTTGCATCAACTATTAATGGAATTCCTGCATCATGTGCAATCTTTGCCACTTCAGGCATGTTCATAAGCTCATTTCCAGGATTACCAACCAGTTCTCCAAATATTCCCTTTGTATTATTTTGTATAGCTTTTTTAAAACCCTCAGTATCTCTTGGTTTGACGAAAGTACATTTAATTCCAAATTTAGGTAAAGTTAATCTAAACAAGTTTACTGTTCCACCGTATAACTGCGAAGAAACTACTAAATGATCACCAGCTTCACATAAAGTCATTACCGTTAAAAATATTGCGCTCATTCCAGAAGAGGTTGCCAAAGCTGCAGTTCCACCTTCGAGAGATGCCACTCTTTCCTCTAATACACCAACAGTAGGATTTGATATTCTGCTATATATATGACCACCTCTTTCTAAGTTAAATAATGCAGCAGCATGATCCACATCATCAAATAAGTATGAAGTTGTTTGATATATTGGTACTTGTCTTGAGCCTGCGTTTTTGTGTGGTTGATATCCTGCATGTAGACTTAAAGTATCAAACTTATATGTTTTTGGTCCTAATTCTTTTTTTTTGTCACTCATAAAACTCCATTTCTAAATAATTTTGTTATTAATAATTAACGATAAAACATCATTTTTTTAATATTTATATACTCTAATAAAATTACAAATTCTATCACAATCAAAATATAATAAATTGACAATATAAGTAATAATAAGTATTAATCCCGCATTCATGACAAAATTTGTTAAAAAAGACGACATTACAAACAAATGGTTTGAGGTAGATGCCACAGGAGTAGTAGTTGGTAGATTGGCTACAGTGCTATCTAAAATTATAAGAGGGAAAAATAAAACAACCTATACTCCACATATGGATCATGGTGATTATGTGATAGTAAAAAATGTTGATCAAATAAAATTTACAGGTAAAAAATTTCAAAATAAAAAATATTATAAACACACAGGCTATCCAGGTGGAATTAAAGAAACTACACCAGAAAGACTACATTCTTCAAAGCCAGGTGAAGTGTTAAAGCTAGCAGTTAAAAGAATGTTGCCAAGCGGTGCTCTCGCAAAAAAACAATTATCAAAATTAAAAATTTATGCTGGATCCGATCACCCACATACCGCACAAAATCCTGAGTTAATAGAATTATCTAAATTAAACTCAAAAAATATTATAAGAAATTAACATGGAAAATAATCAAGAGGGTTCAATTAATAAAAAATTAGATTTTAAAGATAGTAAGTATGCTACTGGAAGAAGAAAAAAATCTATTGCAAAAGTTTGGTTAAAAAAAGGAACTGGAAAAATTTATGTTAATGGAAAAAACTTTGAAGATTATTTTACTAGAGGAGCACATAAAATGCAAATAATGAGACCTTTTGAAATAATTAATCAATCTACAGATTATGATGTTAAATCAAAAATTGTCGGGGGAGGTCTTACAGGTCAAGCCGGAGCATTAGTACATGGAATTTCAAGGGCTTTATTAAAATTTGATGAAAACTTTAAATCAACTTTAAGAAAAGAAAAATTAACCACCAGAGACTCCAGATCTGTTGAGAGAAAAAAGCCTGGACGTGCTAAGGCAAGAAGAAGTTACCAATTTTCTAAAAGATAATATCTTTATCTACTAACAACTGTTATATTAAAATATGTCAAAGATTAATGTTCTTATAGCTGGATCATCAGGATATCTTGGTATTCAACTTATAAAATTATTAGTTAAACATAGACATATAAATATTAAACATTTATGTGGTAATTCGTCAATCGGTAAAAAAATTTCTTCATATGACAAAAGTTTAAAAAAAAAAAAATTACCAAAAATTACAAAATTTAAAAAAAAACTTTTAAATGATGTAGACGTTATTTTTACAGCTTTACCAAATGGTGAGTCACAAAAAATCTCTAATTTTTTATTAAAAAAAAATACATTAATTGATTTATCTGCAGATTTTAGACTTAAAAGAATAAGTGAATATGAGAAGTGGTATAAAATTAAACACAAAGCAAAAAATTTTATTAATAAAAGTATTTATGGGCTTCCTGAAATTAAAAAAAAAATAATTAAAAAATATTCAATAATATCATGTCCTGGTTGTTATCCTACTTCAGTTCTTTTGCCTTTAATTCCATTAATCAAAAAAAATTCTGTAAATAATAAAAATATTATAATTGATTCCAAATCTGGCTATTCAGGAGCTGGAAGAGGTGTTCATAAAAAATACAAAAAAAAAAATCTTTATGAATCTTTAAGTGCTTATGGTCTTGCTTTACATAGACACAATTCTGAAATGCAGCAAGAATTAGATTTTAATACTGGAAAAAAAAATAAATTTCA
>CACANV010000051.1 GCA_902533955.1 uncultured Pelagibacteraceae bacterium | reverse complement strand
CCTTTTACAATTCTTAAAAAATCTATATGAGTCGGTTCGTCAGATATTGCGTCGAATGTAATTGCTCTTGGTAAAACTTTTTGTTCTTTACCTTCTAAATCTATCGAAATTACATTTGATAAGAAATTTTCTTTATTTAATAGATTTTTAACTTCTTTTTTCGACAAAGAAATCTTTTCATTAGCATTTTCACCACCATAAATAATTCCAGGAACTTCTCCATTTTTTCTTAATGCGTTGACCTGACCTTTTGTTTCAGTGTTTCTAATTGTTGCTTGAATTAAACTCATAAGATGGTGGGTTGTAACTGATGAAACTAAACTTTACAAGAATTATTTAAATAGATCAGACACAGAAGTTGAATTTGAAATCCGTTTCATGGCCTCAGCTAATAAATTTGATATAGATAATACCTCTATATTCCTTGCTTTTTTTACCTTTTCGGAACTATCTATTGTATCGGTAACAACTAAATTTTTAATTTTAGATTTTTTTATTCTATCTATTGCTTCACCACTTAAAACTCCATGTGTAACGTAAACATGAACTTCTTTCGCACCTCTTTTTTTTAGAGCATCTGCAGCATTTACAATTGTTCCCCCTGAATCAATTATATCATCAACCATAATGCAAGTTTTTCCTTGAACATTTCCTATAACATTCATTACTTGCGATTTTCCTGGCGCAGGTCTTCTTTTATCAACTATTGCAAGACCAACATCTAATTTTCTTCCTAGAGCTCTAGCTCTTTCAACTCCGCCAACATCTGGAGCTACACATATTAATTTTTTACTTTTTATTTTTTTTTTAATATGCCTCGAGAAAATTGGAGTTGCAAAAAGATTATCCACTGGAATATCGAAAAAACCTTGTATTTGTCCAGCATGCAGATCAACAGTAACTATTCTATCAGCGCCTGCTTTTGTAATTAAATTTGATACAAGTTTTGCTGATATTGATGTTCTTGGAACGACTTTACGATCTTGTCTTGCATAACCGAAGTAGGGTATTACCGCAGTTATATTTTTTGCTGATGATCTTTTAAGAGCATCAATACAAATAAGCAGCTCCATTAAATTGTCATTAGCAGGATATGAAATCGATTGAATTATAAATATACTGTTGCCACGAATGTTCTCATTTATCTCAATATAAATTTCACCATCAGCAAATTTTTTAATACTAGAATTAACCAACTTATTTTTTAAATATTTTGATATTTTTTGACTAAGATATTTATTACTATTTCCAGTGAGAATCTTCATTTTTATGAAAAGACTATTTAATCATAATTACAGATATATTTCTACCATAATCATTAAAATTATTTTTTATAGATCTTCTTGAGCTAAAAAAATTGTTTTTATTTAAATATGTATCTTTTTTAATAATCTCAATGTTTTTAACACCCTTATTTGTTAATTGATCTTTAATATATTGATTTAGACTAAAAAAAATTTTTTTCTTTCTGAAAATAAAAAATTTTATATTATTTTTTTTCTGCAAAAGAAATCTTTTTAAAAATTCTTTTTTTACTTCATAGCTTTTTTTTGCAATACAAGGGCCAATAACTGCTATTAAATTTTTAGTTTTACTACCTTTTTGTGTAAAATTTTTAAGTGTTTTTGTTATTATTTTTTTATAGGCTCCTTTCCATCCAGCATGAATTGCACTAATAAATTTATTTTTGGGATCATATATAAAAATAGGAGCACAATCTGCGGTAAGTATTCCAAGAGCCACTTTTTTTTTGTTTGTAATACTGGAGTCACCAACCATTTTTCTTCTAGGTATTTTATTAATTATATGTACTTTATTGCTGTGTATTTGATTCAATAAAACTAAATTTTTTCTTGAACAGCCAATCTTTCTGCAGATTTTTTTTAAGTTTGCATTAATATTTTTTTTTTTATCTTTAGATCCAATGCCACAATTGAGACTTTTATAAATTCCTTTAGATTGTCCACCTAAATTATTAAAAAAACCGTGTGATATATTTTTATATTTACTTATTAACTTGGATTTAATCATTAAAAACCTAATTTAAAATTATTTTTTTTATTTGTTGCAAACAAAACTTTGAATAAAGAGCCCATTTCTTTCTCATCAATTAATCTTTTGAGTCTAAAATAAATATCCGACTTTTTTGAAAAAGCTATATTTTTACTTATTATTTCTGCCCTTTGTAAAATTCCAATTTTTATTAAAAATTCTCTTTGAGTTGTTATTTTTATAAAATCAAGCTTCATATCTTTAATCTTGTTTTTATAATAATTAAAATTAATCATATGGGTGATATCTGACTTATAAATATTTTCGAAAAAATTATTTTTTTTGTGTTTTTTTATGCTCTGTAGAGTATTAAACATTTTTTTTTCACAGTATCCATAATCTATTATTAATATACCTCCATTTTGACTCTTTATGATTTTAGAAATAATCCTAAGTTTTTTAAATGCTAAAGGCGAGTATTCAATAAAATTTTGATTATTTATTGATTTTTCTTCTAATAATTTTTTAATCTTTGAATTTTCTAACTTTATATCAACAAAATAAAGTTCTTTATTTTTTGACTTTACATATCTTTCAAACCAACAATTTTTTTTTTTTATAAATTGTTTAATTGGTAGAGCGTCGAAAAATTCATTGGCAATAAATATTGAAGGATTTTTAGAAATTGCATTTAAATTATCTAACCATTTTACATTATATTTTTTAGTTTTATTTTTTTGGATATTTTTCAAATAATTGCTTTTCTCGTGTATATAAATTTTTGCACAAGACTTAAATTTTTTAAAATTATCTATTGTTTTTAAAATTTGCTGGATCATTTCACCATTCCCGGCACCAAGTTCAATAATATTAATTTTTTTTGGACAGCCTATTTTTTCCCAAAAAGAAATAAGCCATATAGCTATCATTTCTGAAAACATTATTGAGATATTAGGAGAAGTAATAAAATCACCCTCGTGACCAATTGGATTGTTGTTTGTGTAATAACCTTTAGATTTATCGTATAGAGCTTTATCTATAAATTTATCTAATGGAATTTTAATATTATTTTTTAAAATCATTGTGAATATATATCAAAACGAAACCACTTAAAATAAAGAGCAAACTCATTAACTGACCCATTGTAAGATTGAAAATGAGAAATCCCAATTGTGGATCTGGAGCTCTTGTAAATTCAATAAAAAATCTAAATAAAGAATATAAAATAAGAAACATTGCAGAAATTATTCCTACTTTTCTATAAAATTTTTTATAAAATAAATTTAAAAGAAAAAATAAAATAATACCTTCAAAAATAGCTTCATAAATTTGTGAAGGATGCCTATTAACATCATCTACTTTGATAAATTTTACAGACCAATATATATCTGTTTCTCTTCCATATAATTCAGAATTTATAAAATTTGAAATTCTTCCAAAAAAAATTCCAATTGGCGAAGTTAGCGCTACTAAATCAAGAAAATAAAAAACTTTTAAATTATTTTTTTTGCAAAATAATATTGTAGCAAAAATAATTCCTATAACAGCTCCATGAAATGACATTCCTCCATTCCAAATCATAGGAATTTCTATCAAATTATTTAGATAATATTTTGGATTATAAATAATTATATAACCTAATCTTCCACCTAAAATTATTCCTAAAATTAAATAGGTTATGTAGTCGTCAAATTTATTTTTTATATTTATATCTTTAATTAGTACTTTTTTGCTGTATATCCATCCAAATATTAGTCCAAATACATATGCTAAAGAATACCATCTAACTTCTATAGAAAATACTTGAAAAGCAACTGGATCGAAATTATTGATAAACATTAATAAAATTTATTATAAGTAATTAAATATAATTTTGGTAATTAATTATTATGTCAAAATCAAGATTTGTATTCGATAAATTTGCAAAGCTTATTGAGCAAGGAATGCTTAATTATAAAGATATTAGTGATGAAATTATAAATATATTAAAATCAAAAAGAGATGAAATAGTTTTTAGAATGAAGCTTGCAAGCAAAGAAGAAGTAGATGTTTTAAACAAAAGAATTAATGATTTAGAAAAAAAAATAGATAAAATAAAAAAAAATAATAAGTCAAAAAAAACTAAAAGGGTAAAGAAACCTTAACTTGTAAGCCACCCAATTTTGATTTACCAAAATTAATATCTCCACCGTGAGATTTAATTATATCTGATGTTATTGCCAAGCCTAAACCAACACTTGATTTTGTCTCTGATCTACTTTTATCTACTTTATAAAAAGGTTTAGTGATATTTTGATATTCTGATTTTGGTATACCTGGACCATCATCATCAATTGTTAAAATAATATTAGAACTTTGCTTTTC
>CACANV010000050.1 GCA_902533955.1 uncultured Pelagibacteraceae bacterium | reverse complement strand
TAAGGAAGCTCCAAGAGCTGTTCTCGAATTAGAAAAATATGGAGTTCCTTTTAGCAGAACAGAAGATGGCAAAATTTATCAAAGACCTTTTGGAGGTATGACTAAAAATTATGGTAATGAACCAGTACAAAGAACTTGTGCGGCAGCAGATAGAACTGGTCATGCAATTCTTCATACACTTTATGGTCAAGCACTTAAACACAATACTGAATTTTTTATTGAATATTTTGCTTTGGATCTATTAATGAAAGATGGAGCTTGCAAAGGTTTAATAGCCTGGAATTTAAATGATGGAACAATACATAGATTTAGATCTCACATTACAATAATTGCAACAGGCGGTTATGGAAAAGTTTATTATTCTGCGACTTCTGCACATACTTGTACTGGAGATGGAAACGCAATGGTTTTAAGAGCTGGCCTTCCATTGCAAGATATGGAATTCGTTCAGTTTCATCCAACTGGAATTTATGGACATGGAACATTAATCTCAGAAGGAGTAAGAGGAGAAGGTGGATATTTATTAAATTCAAAAGGAGAAAGATTTATGGAGCGCTATGCTCCTAAAGCTAAAGATTTGGCTTCTAGAGATGTTGTTAGCAGATCAATTGCTATTGAAATAAATGAAGGAAGAGGTGTTGGTGCAGAAAAAGATCATGTTCATCTTCATTTAGATCATTTAGATCCAAAAGTAATAGAAAGTAGATTGCCAGGAATCTCTGAATCATCAAGATTATTTGCAAATGTAGATGTTACCAAAGAACCAATACCTGTAGTACCAACTGTTCACTACAATATGGGAGGTATTCCTACAAATTATAAAGCTGAAGTTCTTACATTAAATGGATCTGAAAAAATTGTTCCAGGTTTAATGGCTATTGGAGAAGCAGCATGTGTTTCCGTTCATGGTGCTAATAGACTTGGTTCAAACTCTTTGATTGATCTAGTAGTTTTTGGAAGAGCAGCAGCAAAAAGAGCTTCAGAATTAATTAAAACTGGAACAAAACACGAAGAAATAGATAAAAGTGAAACAGATAAATGCCTTGATAGATTTGATAAACTTAGAAATTCTGATGGAACAAACCTAACTTCAGAATTAAGATTATCAATGCAAAAAACAATGCAATCAAAATGTGCGGTATTTAGAACTGAAAAAACATTAAAGGAAGGTATTAAAGAAATTAGAAAGCCTTTTGAGGGCATGGAGGCACTTTCAGTAAAAGATAAATCTTTAATATTTAACACTGATTTAGTTGAAACGCTTGAATTTGATAACTTAATAAGACAAGCAATAACAACAATAGACTCTGCATATCATAGAAAAGAAAGTAGAGGTGCTCATGCAAGAGAAGATTATCCTAGTAGAGATGACGATAAATTTATGCAACATACTTTGTCATGGTGTGAAGGAATTAAAACAAAAATAGATTATAGACCCGTGCATAGATCAACTTTAACGAACGATGTTCAATATTTTCCACCTCAAGAGAGAATTTATTAATGGTTCAAATTAATTTACCAGCAAACTCAAAAGTACAAAAAGGTGAATATTATAAAGATAAAACTGGCTCAAAAAATATTAGAAAAATTAATGTTTACAGATGGGACCCGTCAAAAAATGAAAATCCTAGAATAGATACCTACGAAGTAGATATGGACAATTGTCCATCAAAAGTTTTAGATATTTTAAATAAAATTAAAAATGAATTAGATCCTTCTTTAGCTTATAGAAGATCTTGTGCTCATGGTGTTTGTGGATCATGTGCAATGAACATGAATGGTAAAAATGGATTAGCATGCACAAAGTCTCACTCTGAGTTAGATGGTGACATAAATATTTATCCTTTACCACATTTAAAGGTATTAAAAGATTTAATAGGTGATCTAAGTACATTGTATAAACAATATGAATCAGTAGAACCGTGGTTGAAAACTTCAAAAAAAAATACTGATAGTGAGAATTTACAATCAATAGAAGATAGGGCGAAATTAGATGGTCTTTACGAATGTATAATGTGTGCTTGTTGCTCTACTTCTTGCCCAAGCTATTGGTGGAATGGAGATAAATATTTAGGACCTGCTATTTTACTTCAAGCTTATAGATGGATAATAGATAGTAGAGACGAAGAAAGAAAAGAAAGACTAAAAAAAGTAGCTGATGAATTAAAGTTATATAGATGTCATACTATTTTAAATTGTACCAATGCATGTCCTAAAGACTTAAATCCAGCAAAAGCTATAGCTGAAATAAAGAAAATGCTTGCAACGACCTGATTACTTAATTAAATAATTGCGACAATGAATTTAATAGAACATTTTATTGATGGAAAAATTGTATCAGGTTCTTCTGATAGAATAGGAAAAGTATTTAATCCAGCAACAGGAAATCAAGAGTCAGAAGTAAGATTAGCTTTAAAGGCTGATTTAGATTTAGCAGTTGAAAAAGCAAAAAAGGCTTATGAAACTTGGTCAATAAAACCACCGTTACAAAGAGCTAGAATAATTTTTAAATTTAAAGAAATTATTGAAAAAAATTTTGATGAATTAACAAAATTGATTGTTTCTGAACATGGAAAAGTTTATGAGGATGCAAAAGGATCTCTAACAAGAGGTCTAGAAGTTGTTGAATTTGCCTGTGGTATACCTCAAATGTTGAAGGGTGATTTTACAGAAAATGTTGGAACTAATATTGATAGTTGGTCCATAAGACAACCATTGGGAGTTTGTGCAGGTATAACACCATTTAATTTTCCAGCCATGGTTCCTATGTGGATGTTTCCTATGGCTATAGCTTGTGGAAATACATTTATTTTAAAACCTTCTGAAAAAGATCCTTCATGCCCTTTGCGTTTAGCTGAATTTTTTAGTGAAGCAGGATTGCCAGATGGTGTTTTAAATGTTGTTAATGGAGATAAAGAAGTAGTTGATGCAATATTACAAAATAAAGACATTACAGCTGTTAGTTTTGTTGGATCAACTCCAGTAGCTAAGTATATTTATGAAAATGCTGCTAAAAATGAAAAAAGAGTTCAAGCTTTAGGAGGAGCTAAAAATCATTGTGTAGTAATGCCCGACTGTGATTTGGATCAAGCTGTCAATGGACTTATGGGGGCAGCCTATGGTTCCGCAGGGGAAAGATGTATGGCTCAGTCAGTAGCAGTAGCAGTCGGAAATATTGCTGATGATTTAGTTAGTAGTTTATCTAAGAATGTAGAATCTTTAAAAATTGGTCCAGGAATGGATAAATCTTCTGATATGGGTCCACTTGTTACTAAAGAGCATTTAGAAAAAGTAAAAGGGTATGTAGATCTCGGAGTAAAAGAGGGAGCTGACCTTGTTGTAGATGGAAGAAATATAAAGCTACAAGGATATGAAAATGGATATTACATCGGAGGATGCTTATTCGATAATGTAACTAAAGACATGAGAATATACAAAGAAGAAATTTTTGGTCCAGTACTTTCTGTTGTTAGAGTAAATGATTTTGATGAAGCTGTTCAATTAATTAATGATCACGAATTTGGCAATGGTACCAGTGTTTATACAAGAGACGGGGATGTTGGTAGAACATTTGCCAGTAAGATTAAAATAGGAATGGTTGGAATAAATATACCAATTCCAGTTCCAGTTGCTTATCATAGCTTTGGCGGATGGAAACGATCATTGTTTGGTGATCAGCATATGCATGGACCAGAAGGTGTTAGATTTTATACAAAATTAAAAACTATTACTTCAAGATGGCCATCTGGAGTAAGATCTGATCCTGAATTTATAATGCCAACAATGAAATAATAATGAAAAAAATATCTTTAATAGGAGCAGGCCAAATTGGTGGTACTTTAGCTCATCTAATTGGTCTTAAAGAATTAGCTGACGAAGTTGTCATGTTTGATATAGCAGGTGGAGTTGCAAAAGGAAAAGCCCTTGATATTGCTCAATCCTCTTCAGTTGATGGTTTTAATGTCAAATTTTCAGGAACAGACAATTATGAAGGTATAAAAAATTCAGATGTAATTATCATTACTGCTGGAGTTCCAAGAAAACCAGGTATGAGTAGAGATGATTTATTAGGAATAAATTTAAAGATTATTAAACAAGTAGCACAAGGAATAAAAAAAAATTCACCTGATGCATTTGTAATTTGTATAACTAATCCACTTGATGTTATGGTTATGGCTTTTCAAAAATATTCAGGCTTACCAACTAATAAAGTAGTTGGAATGGCAGGAATATTAGATAGTTCAAGATTTAAGCTTTTTTTATCAATAGAGTTAAATGTTCCAGTTAAAGAAATTGAAGCAATAGTAATGGGGGGTCATGGAGATACAATGGTACCATTACCAAGATTTACAAAAGTTTCAGGCAAACCATTGTTAGAT
>CACANV010000049.1 GCA_902533955.1 uncultured Pelagibacteraceae bacterium | reverse complement strand
ATAAAGGGAATTAAACCGAATTCTGCAACTTGACCTGAGATTTTGGCTATCCTTATTGGGCCACCTAATTGAGAACTATCACCTTTTCCAGTAAGCATAGATCCTAAATATTTAAGTGAGGAAATTGTTACAAAATAAACTTCTTTGAAAGATTCAATTAGTGCTTTTGCAGGACCTAATTTGACATGATTAATTTTATTATTATAGGGTGTTAATTTAATTCCTATCATCCTTCTTTTGACTTTATTTCCAAGGTTGTCTTCACTTTCAACAATATTTGGTTTAACTTTAAGAATAACTTCTTGTTCATACCTTGATAACTTAAAGTCTATATATTCAGAAGTTGACATCATAATTAATTTCGAAACCTCAAGAATACTTTGAACTTTTGTGTTATCTATTTCAATTATAATATCATTTTTTTTCATACCTGCTATTTCAGCAGGACTATTTTTTTTGAACCTCATCAATTACCGCAGGTGTAAAATCTTTTCCTGCAAACATATAAATAAATAAAAAAATAAATATTGCTAAAATAAAATTTGCAACTGGACCTCCTGCAACAATTAATGATCTTTGATATAATGGCTTTGTAACAAAAAGTTTGTTTTTTTCATTCTTATTATATTTTTTTAATAATTCTTCTTGATCAGATTGAGAAAACACATTTCGATCTCCAAAAAATTTTACATATCCACCAAGGGGTATCCAACAAATTTTCCATCTGGTACCTGATTTATCATTCCATCCAAAAATTTCTTTTCCAAAACCTATAGAAAAATCTGTTACTCCAACTCCATATCTTTTAGCAAAATAGTAATGTCCATATTCGTGAACAAATACAACTATCAAGATTAAAACAATGAATGGAATAATAAAATTAATCATTTTTGTATTATATAATATTACTTTTATTTAAAAAACATTTTATTTTAATCTCCAAGTGAATATAGGTATTAAAGTGGCAAATAAAAACGACATAAATAACAAAGATTCTGATATAAAAACTGGAAAGAAATCTATTGGGAAAATTATACCTATTAATATCGATTTTGAAAAATCTGGACTTGGAAATAGAAGAATTCCCCCGATTAAACCTGTAATAATTGAAACATAAGCATTTTTTTCATTAAATGATTTTGAGTAAAAACCAAAAAACACACTTAATACGGCGGCACAACAAAATAAATCTGCTAATAAAAATAAATACAAAATACTCAATCCTTTTGAAGCAACAAAAAATGAAATTAAAGATATAAATATTATTAATTGCTTAGATAATTTTAAATAATTTCCTTTAAATTTTATTACTCTATTTCCATCTACAATAATTAAACTAGAAATAGCATTTACTAATGTATCTATACTACTAACTGTCAGAGAAATTGCTAAAATAATAATTACAACTGATAAAAAAAAAGCCTGATCTTTTAATAGTAAAGAAAAGAATGCAAGATCAGGAACTAATGTGGAATTTTGAGATGCTGCAACCAATCCTGAAAAACCCATCATAAATACAACTGGGATTATTATTACGTATGAAATTATTAAACTATTTTTTAAAACTTTATTGTCTTTTGCGGCATATATTCTTTGCCAATTTCCTTGATGAAAAAGATTTGTTGCTGCAACTGCGATAAAAAAAGTTAGCCCAGCTGTATAATTAGGCAAATAATCAAAACTCAATAAATTTGGTTTATTTTGTTTGATAAATTCAAAGTTGAACTCATTAGAATTAAAAGAGATTAAATATGAAAATGATACTAATAAGAGTAAACCAAAAACTATAAATTGGATGTTATCTGTAAATATTGAGGCTCTTAGCCCTCCATACAATGTATATAAAAGTGAACTTGTAATTATGATTGATGCGGTAATCCATAAATCAGTTCCTGAAATATATTTAATTAAAATTGATACAGCAGTTACCTCCGCTATTAAAAAAATAATCATATAAAAAATAGACAAAAACAAAATTAATTTAAATAATTCAGAGCCGAATCTTAATCTGACAACTTCGATTAAAGATTTTCCCATGGGATATTTCTTTCTAAATCTTTTTCCTAAATAAATTAATGCAAAAAGTGGGAATGCAGTTCCTAAGGAATATCCAATAACAGACCCTATACCTCCCCAAGATGCAGCTGACGCAGGACCAAACAAAATCCATGCACCTAATGCAGAAGCAACTAAACTAGTAGTTAATGAAAAAGTTCCTACAGATCTGCTTGCAACTAAATAATTATTTAATCCCTTATATTTTTTTGAATAAACTATGCCAATTATTACAAAGATAATACTAATTGCTAAAGTCAGCAATATTGCAGATGATTGGTTTAATGTATTTATTTGATCCATTTTCCCTTTCTGAATTACCGGACAGGTTCATTGGGTTTTTCTCAGCCTCAATTGGCACCCCATGTGTCAATATAAAGTATTTTTTTTGTTTTAAAAGCATATAAATTTTACAAATAATATATGAAAAAAATTTTTATTTTAATTTTCTGTTTATTTGCATTTAGCTCCAACGGAATGGAAAAAACAACAACTTTTGATAAAGAATTGTTTAATAAAGCTCAATCTGAGGGAAAAATTGTAATAGTAAGTTCTTGGATTAAATATTGTTCATCATGTGCAAATCAAATGAAAGTTTTACAAAAAGCAAAAAAAGAAGGTGAATTATCAGATATAAAATTTAATAATATTGAATATTTTTCATTTGATGTAACAAATAACGAGATCGCTAATTTATTAAATGTAAAGTATCAAACAACGCTGTTAATTTTTAAAGACAATCAAGAAATTTACAGAAGTCTTGGTGAAACTACAGAAGATTTGATTTATAAAGCTATAAAAGCCTCAATTTAAAACTAAGCACCTAAATTTCAAAATCACAATTATCCTTATCCTGAAGTTTTCTATTATAAATTAAAGTTAATGCTTTTTCGAAATCCTCAGTATATTTTTTAGTATTAAATAAGTTTAAATTTTCTTTATTATTAGTTATTTTTTTTTTAATCGAGTTTAAATAATCTTTATTTGTTGCTAGTTTTAAAGCTAGTTTTTCATATTGCTCATTTGAAGTTGTAATTAATTCCTCTAAATCAACTGCTTTTAATAGACTTGAAGCTACTCTTGCAGCAAATTGATTTCCTATCTTTGTAACAAGTGGAACTCCAGACCAAATAGTATCACTACAAGTAGTATGGGCATTATAATAGAAAGTGTCTAAAAACAAATCTGCATGTTTTACTCTTTCAAGATGTTTATCGTGTGGAAGGTTTTCAGCAAATTTTATTCTCGACTCTTCAATTTGTTTATTTTTAAAACTTTGAACAATATTTTTTTTTGCAATAGGGTCTGTATCAATTAACCAAATTATACTATTGTTTACCTTGCTTAGGATACTTGACCATACTTCAATTTCTTCTGGAGTTATTTTGTAACTAGTATTAAAGCAACAGAAAACAAAACTTTTGGCTGGTAAATCAAAATCAGATCGTGATGTTATATCTTTAGAAATAGTTCTTTTATTATCATTAGGTTGATAAGAATTAGGTAAATAAATTATTTTTTCTTTATAGCAATTTCGAAATTCTGGAGGTATCAAAGTTTTGTCAGCTACTAAATAATCTATAAATGATGATCCTAAAGTTCCTGGATAGCCTAGGTAATTGATTTGTATTGGTGCTAACCGATACGCAAAAAGTTTGCTTCTTGAGTTAAGGGTATATCCCTTTAAATCTATGGCAATATCAATTTCGAGCTTTCTAGATAGATTTACAATTTCAAGGTCTGACATTTTGCTTATATTTTTAAATGAATTTACATTTTTCATTGTATCATCTACAAGCTGGCTTTGTTTATCGTTACCATAACTAAAAATAAATATTTCAAATTCTTCTTTATTGTGTTCTCTTAATAAGCCTGAAATTAAAAACATTGTAGCATGATCAAAAAAATCAGATGAATAGTATCCAACTTTAATTTTTTTATTTTTATAAATTTTTAAATTAAGATCATTATTGTTAAATTTTTTCAGATTTTGATTTGAATAATTAACCGATCTTAACATTTGATTTTTGGGATTATCTTCCATTACAAGTGTATAAAATGGCATAACAGCCTCCCCCTCTATTCCAATTGAATTTTTCTTGTTTGAGAAATTACTTAATGATGACCAATCAGATAATTTTAATTTATGAAAGATTGAAGATACTAATGCTGAAGAATAATCATTGTTGATTTCATAGGATTTTTCAAAATATTTAACTGCATTTAGTAAATCTTTTTTTTTGGAATAAGCATTCCCTAAATTATGATAACACTCAAAATATTTTGGATTTAATTGAATTGCTTTTTTATAAGATAATATTGCTTCATCCAATTTATCTATATTGCTTAGAACATTTCCCAAATTATTATAAGTTTCGGCTTCATTAGGTTGTAATTTTATAGATATTTGATAATTTTTTACTGCCTCATTATAAATTCCCTGATCTTTAAGAACATTTCCCAAATTATTATATGCTGTTGATGAAGATGGGTTGATCTCAATTGCCAATTTATAGTTT
>CACANV010000048.1 GCA_902533955.1 uncultured Pelagibacteraceae bacterium | reverse complement strand
AAAATTGTTGAAAAGAAAATTTTTGAAAAAGATTTGAAATATTTTTTTCTTAATAATAAATTATTAATCATGAGATGCTCATACTGCGGCATAATGGTAACATACTAATTAGAAAATGTAATTACAGATAAATACAAGTTTATAAGGAAAAATAAAAATTTTTAACGTAGTAGTTGTATATTTTTATTAGCAATTATTAAAAAATTTAAATTAAATGTTTCAAAAAAAACACTTAATACAATAGCTTAGGATATTTAGACTATGTTTAATTTAATTATAAGGAGATATATTACATGTTTACTAAACAAATTTGCAAAACACTACTCAAAGTGTTTGCAATTGCTTTCTTTGCTCAAGCCGCCGTTGCAGAGGTAACTCTTAAACTCGGGACTACTGGTAGATTGGGTATGCCAATTGGTGACGCCATAGATCAGGCGCTGATACCAGCTATGGAGAAAGCATCTGGTGGTAAGATGAAAATTGAGCCACATTATCAAAGAAGCTTATGTTCAGAGCAAAAATGTGGTGAACAAGCTAACCAAGGACTTATAGCTTTGTGGACTAGTTCTACTGCAAACTATGGTAATTTTGGACCAGAGTTAGCAATTTTTGATTTACCTTTCATTTTTAAATCACTAGAAGATGCGAAAAGAATATCAGATGAATGGTTAGCAGAAAGGCAGTGTAAACTCGCCCTTGAAAATGCTGGTCATATTTGTCTTTCTGTATATTCAAGTGGTGGATTTAGACAGCTTGGAAATGCAACTAAACCAGTTCATGTTCCTGATGATATGAAGGGACTGAAATGGCGTACTACCAAGAGTCCAGTTGAGTTCATGCTAGTTAAAAATTGGGGTGCAACTCCAACACCTTATGACTGGAGTCAATTATATCAAGGTCTTCAATCAGGTGTAGTTGAAGGTCAGTATGTTGCTAGTCCATGGCAGCACGTAGCAAAACTTCATGAAGTTGCTAAGTATTTCACTGAGATCGGAGGAATGTGGTCAGGAAACATTCTAGCGATGGATGCAAAACAGTATAATGCATTGTCTGATCAACAGAGAAAATGGTTACACGATGCAGCTGATGCTTATGGAGAAAAAGTAAACGAGTTAGATGCAGCTTGGATTAAGAATGGTGAAGATGCAATTAAAGCATCTGCTAAAGAGTGGTATGTACCAACAGAAGCGGAAATGACGAAGTGGAGAGCAGGTGCAATCGGTGCTTGGTTAGACGCTAAGGGTACTTTTGAACCAGAAGTAGCTAAAAGAGTACTTTTAGAACAAGGTATGGATGGATTTGTAGCTCAGTTAGAGAAAGCTGGGGCTCTGTAAATCGTTCAACAAAAAATTGTGTAAAGACCATTTAGTTCTATAGAATTAGATGGTCTTTACCTAAAACAAATCATAACTTATAAGTATTTATGGAAAGTATTATTTTACTTGTAGTGCTCCTTTTTTTAATTTTATTAGGAGCGCCAATTGGTTTTATATTAATACTGATTCCGTTTGTTTATATTCTTCTCACAGATGCTGTTCCTCTTGTTTTAATCCCTAGTCAAATGTTTACAGCTATTGACTCAGTTCCATTAACTGCAATTGCATTCTTTATGTTGACAGGTGAGTTAATGACAAGTGCCACGATTACAGACCGTTTAGTTGCTTTGAGTAGGGCGTTGATTGGGCGTATACGAGGGGGGTTAGCTCAAGTCAATGTTCTTGTTAGTATGTTTTTTGCTGGCATGAATGGTTCTGTCGTAGCAGATACAGCTACAGTTGGTGCATTAGTATTACCAGCAATGAAGAAAGCAGGTTATCCTGCAGCATTTTCAGCTGCGGTTACAGGTGTAAGTTCCACTATAGGAGGGATAATTCCACCTAGTATCATGATGATTGTGCTTGCTAATGCAACTGAGATTTCGATTGCATCTTTATTTGCAGCTGGGATTATTCCAGGCATCTTGATAGGCGTTGTGATAATGGTAATCAACCATTACTTCGCAATTAAATATAACTTCGAACGTAGTGATGAATCATTTTCGATACGTCGAGCTGGTAAAGAATTATATCGATCCTCGTTCGCCCTTTTGATACCTTTGGTTTTAGTGGGTTCAGTAATGGGTGGCGTAGCATCGGTTGTTGAGGCTGGCGCTATCACAGCAATAGTTGCGTTATTTACAGGTGTATTCGTTTATCGAACTATTAAATGGAAAGACTGCACTGGTGCTTTTCGTCGAGCATTCCGTAATTCAGCAATGGTTTTTATTATCATAGCCGCTTCAGGACCTTTCAGTTGGTTGCTTACTTCTCTTGGCGCAATCGGTGATCTTGAAACCTGGCTTTTAGGCTTAGCGGATTCCCCTATATTATTTATTTTAGCCGTGATTCTATTCATTTTTCTTCTTGGAACAGTAATGGACTCAGCGGTTAACATTATCATTGTTGGTCCAGTACTAGTTAATGTTATGGCACAAGCTGGCTTTCCTGAGGTTCAAGCAGCTATGGTTGTAATAGTTGGCTTCTTAATAGGATCAGTAACACCACCTGTTGGTGTCGCGTACTTTACCGCTGCAACAATAGCACAAGTCCGTTTAGAAAAGGTGGCTATTGCGTTAATTCCTTATCTAGTTGGGTTGTTTTTACTTTTATTTTTTATTCTTATTGTTCCAGAGTTAACTATGTTTCTTCCAAACTTATTGAGTAATTAATTATATGTTAAAATTTTTAAACAAAACAGATCGTTTTATCCATCGTACGTTGGAAGCTATGTGTTCACTTTTATTGGCTGCGATGGTTGGTTTTACTCTTTATAACGTTACTATGCGATATGTTTTCAACAACCCTCCGGTTTGGGGAGATCTGCTAACAGTATTAAGTAATATTTGGTTGATGTTTATAGCACTTTCTCTGACAGCCAGAGACCATGAGCACGTAGCTTTAAATTTAATTTATGAAAAATTACCAAATAGACTGTCGCTATATATACGCCAGTTTTGGAAAATTATGATTATGGTAATTGGTATCGTCTTGATAATTTATGGAATTGAACTTGTAGAGGGTATGCGAGGAAAGTATTGGGAGATGTGGTATTTTGAAATTAGTTTCCAAGGTATTGAGTTCAAAGAGAATTATATGCCAAAGAAATACGCAGTTGCAATCTTGCCGTTAGCTGGATTTTTGACGACCATTGGCGCTGCTATTTGTTTTATGAAAAAGGTCTAGTTTTTTAATAATATGCTAAACAAAAAGGAGAAATAAAAATGTCTACAGAAAAATATAAATCAATTGCAGGTAAATTAAAATTTGAAGGAAGAGCCTATATAAATGGAAGATATGTAGATGCAGTAGATGGAGAAAAATTTGAAACAATTAATCCAGCAAATGGTGATATTTTATGCTCAGTTGCAAAATGTAATCAAAAAGATGTTGATCTAGCAGTCCAAAGTTCCAGAAAAGCTTTTGACAGTGGTGTTTGGTCTAGAACTTCTCCTGAACATAGAAAAGAAGTTTTACTTAAATTTGCAAAACTATTAAGTAAAGAAGGTGAAGAAAATTCTGTATTAGAAAGTGTTGATACTGGAAAATTAATTGTCGACTGTATTAATGAAGTTGCGAATGATGCTCCAATGCATTTTCAATGGTACGGGGAGTTGATAGATAAAGTGTTTGGAAAAGTTGGACCAACTGATCCATCTATAACTAGTTTGGTAGTTAGAGAGCCTATTGGTGTAGTAGCAGGAGTTGTTCCTTGGAATTTTCCTTTGATGATGGCAGTGTGGAAAATGGCACCTGCTCTAGCAGCAGGATGTTCGGTTATTATTAAACCAGCAGAAGATACACCTTTGACTGCTATTAAAGTTGCAAAAACTGCCTCTGAGGCGGGAATTCCTGATGGTGTATTAAATGTATTACCTGGTTTTGGAAACGTAGGTGAAGCTCTTGGAAGACATAAAGATGTAGATGCAATTTCATTCACTGGATCAACTGAAGTAGGTGGATATTTCATGAAATATTCTGGTGAAAGTAATTTAAAAACTGTAGGTCTTGAAATGGGCGGCAAAAGCCCTTTTATAGTTTTAGATGACGCTAAGATAACTGAAGATCTTATAGATAACGCTATTAATTCAGCTTTCTGGAATGGTGGTCAAAATTGTTCTGCAAATATGAGACAGATAATTCATTCAAAAATAAAAGACGAATTTCTACATAAAGTATCACAAAGGGTTAAATCATTAAAAGTTGGTGATCCACTAGACCTAAGTAGTAACATGGGATCCATGATATCAAAAGGACATCTAGAAAAAGTAGATAGTTATATTCAAAAAGGGATTGATGAAGGTGCTAAAATTTTACATGGTGGTGTATCTGATCAAGATCAAAGGGGTTTTTTTGCAAAACCAACTCTATTTGACGATGTAAAAGAAAACATGACAATAGCTCAAGATGAAATTTTTGGCCCAGTGTTAGGTATTATTACTATTAAAAATGAAGAGGAAGCTTTGAAAATTGCAAAAAATTCTAAGTATGGTCTTCACGCAAGTGTATTTACACAAGATATTAATAAAGCTTTTCATTTAGCCAAAAGTCTACCGTGTGGAACTGTTTCAGTTAATACTTTTTCTGAAGGTGATATAAAAACTCCCTTTGGTGGTTACAAGCAATCTGGTTCATTGAGTAGAGATCAAGGCACAGAGGCTTTAAATCAATACTTACAAACAAAAACTATTTGGATAAGTCATAGTTAGAATGATTAATAGATATAGAATTAATGTATCTAGAAATACAATTAATAAAATTTATTCTAAGGTAAAAAAATATCCTTGGAAAGATATTCAAAAACTTAATGGTTGGACTCATGGAACTAATTATAAATATTTAAAATCAATTTCAAAATATTGGATTTCAAAATATAATTGGAAAAAACAAGAAAAGAAATTAAATAA
>CACANV010000047.1 GCA_902533955.1 uncultured Pelagibacteraceae bacterium | reverse complement strand
AAAAAAATAAAATAAAAGCTCTTTTAAAATACGAAAATAAATTTAGCAAAAATTTGAAGATTAAACCAAGCTCATACGAAATCAACAAATCAATAAAATTATTAGATCCTAAAATTAAAAAGGCAATTGATTTTGCATACAAGAGAATATTTAAATTTCATTCAAAACAAAAAGTTAAAAATATTTATTATAAAGACAATTTAAATAATAGAATGGAATATATACATATTCCAATTTACTCAGTGGGTATTTATGTTCCAGCAAATTTACCTTCAACTTTATTGATGAATGCTATTCCAGCAAAAATAGCTGGTGTAAAAAGGATTGTTCTTGCAACGCCTAAGATGAATGGAAAATTAAATTCAGCAGTTTTATATGCTGCAAAAAAAATTGGTATAAAAGAAATAAGAAGTATGGGTGGAAGCCAAGCAATAGCAAGCTTAGCTTACATTGAAAAAGTAAATAAAATTGTTGGGCCTGGAAATATTTATGTTACAAAAGCAAAAAGAGAAGTTTTCGGAGACGTTGGTATCGAAGGAATGATTGCTGGGCCTTCTGAAATTGCAATTGTTGCAGATAAAGAAACTAATCTTAACGAAGTTTTAACTTCAATGATAGGTCAGGCGGAACATGATACCAATGCTCAATGTATATTAATAACCAAAAATAAAAATTTAATAAAAAATTTTAAAAAAAATATTTCTAAGAAGTTAAAAAATTTACCTAGAAAAAATATTGCATATAAAAGTTTAAAAAATAATGGTCTTATAGTTTATGCTCAAAGTGATAAGCAGATAATTGATGCAGTAAATGAAATTGCACCAGAACATTTAGAATTAAACGTAGGTAACTTTAAAAAATATAAAAGCAAAATTTATAATTCTGGAAGTATTTGTATAGGCAAATATTCACCAATGGCAGTAACTGATTATAATGCAGGAACAAATCATGTTCTTCCTACATTTGGATCTGCTAAATTTTCATCAGGATTAAACATAAACGAATTTTATAAAAAAATTAGCTATATAAACTTGTCAAAAAAAGGTGTTGAGAAAATAGGAAAATACGCTACACATCTCGCAGAGTATGAAAAGCTAGAAGGTCATGCTCAAAGTATTAAATCTAGAATAAGGAGAAGTTAAATTTGGCAAAACAGGATGTTTTAGAATTTAAAGGTAAAGTTATTGAAATTTTAAAAAATGCGCAATTTAGGGTTAAGCTTGAAAACGGCCATATAATTACGGCGCATACAGCTGGAAAACTTAGAAAAAATAGAATAAGAATTTTAAATTCTGACAATGTTACAGTTGAAGTTACACCTTATGATTTGACAAAGGGAAGGATTATTTTTAGATTTTAGTTATTGGCTTCGTAGCTCAGTTGGTAGAGCAGAGCCCTGAAAAGGCTTGTGTCGCTGGTTCGAGTCCCGCCGAAGCCACCATTCCCAAGTTTTTTGGTGATCAATAAAGCTTGCATTCAATTTTAAAATCTACTAATTATCCCGCTAGCTGAAGTTTAGCTAAGTTTAATACAATAAAGGAAGAGTAAAAATAAGTATGAGTACATTAAAAGGAAAAGTAAAGTGGTTCAACGGTAAGAAGGGCTACGGGTTTATAGAAAGAGAAGACGGAGAAAAAGATTGTTTCGTTCATGCAAGCGCAGTTCGTGATGCAGGACTTCGTTTTTTGAATGAGAATGACGCTGTAGAATTTGAAATTCAGGATGGAGACAAAGGTCCTAGCGCAGTGAATTTAAAGAAAACTTCTTAAAATTTATTTCATTTAAAATTTTGTATAGGGATATTTTAGTTTAGAAGCTATATTTATTCCTATACAATTCATTCTTGCATTTTAATTTTAAGGTGCTATTAAATCCCCAATGATTAGTAAAAATATAATATTCAAAAATACGCACAGACATCATTTTCATGCTGGCTGTATGCTAGCTATTTAATCATTTTATAAATTTAATTTTATCCACATTTAGTATAAAACAATAAGAGGAGCACGAGTAGCTCAGTTGGTTAGAGCAGCGGTTTGTGGAACCGAAGGTCGGCAGTTCGAATCTGCCCTCGTGTACCAAAAAATGGAAAAACAAAATAAATTAATTCCTAGTCTTGCAAAAGGTTTTAAGGACAGGTGGGGAAAAGAGTTAGCCCTTAAGAAAAAAATAATAAATACTATAGAACAAGTTTTTATTAACTATGGTTTTGAGCCATTAGAAACTCCACCTTTTGAAAAAAGTGAAAATATAGGTTCGTTTCTTGCTAACGATGAAACCAATCCTATGAGTGATGTATTTTTATTTGAAGATGAAAAGGAGTCTTTAACATTAAGATATGATTTAAGTGCTCCACTAAGCAGATTTGTTGCACAAAATTTTAGGGATCTTGTATTTCCTTATAAAAGATATGCATATGGAGATGTTTTCAGACAGGAGAAAGCTGATAGTGCTCGTTTTAGATCTTTCACTCAATTTGATGCAGATGTAATTGGAGATGTTAACGAACCTCAAGTGGATGCCGAAATTTGTAATATTATTGCCGACTCATTTTTGAGTTGTGGTCTTAATAAAAACCAATTTACTATAAATATATCTAACAAAAAAATTGTTGAGGGTTTATTGGCTGAACTTAAAATTGAAGAACAGAAACAATACAGAGTTTTAAAATCTATAGATAAACTAGATAGAATTGGTTCAAATGGAGTTAGAGAGTTATTAAAAGAAGGAAGAAAAGATAAGTCAGGAGCATTTACTAAAGGTTGTGAACTATCTGATGAACAAGTTTCAACAATATTAGATTTTTTGAAATTAAAAAATATTAAAGAACTAAAATCTAATTTAAAAAATTCTCTTTCAGCCGAGGGTGTTCAGGAGTTAGAAGAATTAATTGAGGTAATTTCGTATGGTAAAAATATGGATCTAATTAAAGTTGATATTACAAAAATTAGAGGCTTAAGCTATTACAGTGGATTTTTAGTAGAAACTAATCTTAATTTTAAGGCTAAAAATACAAAAGGAAAAGAAATTGAAATTGGAAGTTGTGCGTCTGGTGGTCGTTATAATAATTTAATAGCTAGATTTAAAGGTGCAGACTACAAAGGAAGTGGAATGTCAATTGGAATTGATCGATTACTTTATGCCCTAAATCAATTGGATAATATTAAAGTTGAAACAAAACAAACAGTATTAGTTTGTTTATTAGAACAAAAGTATATTCAACAATATTATGATATTTCTAATGAGTTAAGATCAAATGGAATTCAGTCTGAAATATATTTGGATAAAAATAAAAATCTTAAAAAACAACTTCAATATGCTGATCGAAAAAACATAAAATTAGCAATAATTGGAGGAGAAAATGAATTTAATGAGAATAAATTAGTTATAAAAAAATTAACCTCATCAAAAGAAAACGATCAAATTGCTATAAATAGAAAAAATCTAATAAATGAAATCAAAAAACTTATCTGATAATATCCTTAAAGCAGTAAAAGCTAAGGGTTTTAAATTTATAGAATTAGATTCTGTAATTGAAACAAATCACATTGTTGAAAGATCGGGAGAAACTTTTAGAAGATTTATTTTTTCATTTAATGATCAAAATGGAAATGAACTTTGTTTAAGACCAGATCTTACAATTGCTTCTTGTATTAGATATTTAAATGAAAAAATTAGAGGAACTGCCAAGGTTTACTATAATGGTCAGGCCTTCAGAAAGGCTCATAATAAAAATGAACCAATTATAAGAAATCAAATAGGTTTTGAAATAATTGGTTCGAATAATGAAAAAAAAGATGATAAACAAATAATTGATACAGCTATTAAATCATTATCAAAATTTACTTACTCTTCAGGAAATTTAATAATAGGAAATGTAGAAATCTTTAAATTAATGCTGAATAAACTTGATATACCTAAAAGGTGGAAGTTAAGACTTAAAAGACATTTTTGGAGAGAAAATTATTTTAATGATTTGCTTAAAAGATTAGAAACAAATTCTGATGTTGATCCAACTATTGTTGAAATCGACAAAAAAAAATATCAAAAAATGCTTAAAGAAAATCAATCGAGAGAGATAGCAAATAGGTCAATTAATGAAATTTTAAATAGATTTAACAACAAAATAAAAGATCCCAGAAGAGCAAAAAAGGGTAGCAATGTATCTAAGATTATTAAAGAATTTTTAAAAATTAATTGTCCAATTAATGAAGCTGCAAAAAAATTAAATTATTTTTTTGAAAAAAATAAAATTAATTTAAGAGTTGAGGATAACTATTTTCCAATTACAAAAAAAAAAATTTCTAAAATTAACGTTATTTACTCAGCTTCTTTTGGAAGACAGCTAGAATACTATACAGGAATGGTTTTTAAAATTGTTATTAAGTCTAAATCAAAAAAATTTAATTTAATTAATGGAGGAAGATACGATAATTTAATTTTTGATTTAGGCTCTTCCAAAAAAATTACTGCAGTAGGAGCTGCCATAAACTTAAATAATCAATGATAATTTGGTTGGCATCATACCCCAAAAGTGGAAATACATGGCTAAGAGCATTACTCTCTAGCTACATATATTCTGAAGATGGTAAATTTGATTTTGATTTATTATATAAAATAGACTCGTTTCCTAGCGATAGATATTTTAAAAACTATCCTGATAAATTTGAAAAACCAGAGGATACAGCAAAGTACTGGTTACAAGAGCAAGAAAAAATTAATAAAAATAAAAAAATTACTTTTTTTAAAACTCACAATGCCCTTTGCAAAATTAATGAAAATAGATTTACAAATAGTAAAAATACTCTTGGAGCAATTTATATTATAAGAGATCCAAGAAATGTTATTACTTCACTGGCTCATCATTATCAAATTTCAAAAGATGATGCTTTAAATTTTATGTTAGATGAAAAAAAAGGCTTATTTTCTAAAGTTGATGATAGATATAT
>CACANV010000046.1 GCA_902533955.1 uncultured Pelagibacteraceae bacterium | reverse complement strand
AAGAACCGTGTTTTATAATTAAAATATTAGACATATTTTTAACAACTTAACACACTATAAATTTTTATGAATAAAATTCTAGTCGAAGTATCTGTTGGTGAGCTTTTAGATAAAATTTCCATTCTAGAAATAAAAAAAGATAAGATTAAAAACTCAGAAAATATTAAATTTATAGATGATGAATATAATATTTTAAAAGATCAATTAAATAAAAATATTAAATTAGATGAAAATCTTGAAAAATTATTTAAGTCTTTGAAAGAAGTTAATTTAAAACTTTGGTTAATTGAAGACGAAAAAAGATTATGTGAAAAAAATTCCGATTTTGGTGAAAAATTCGTTAGGCTCTCTAGAGATGTGCATTTCTTCAACGATGATAGAGCTAAAATCAAACTAAAAATTAATAATTATACTGGTTCAAAAATTAAAGAAATAAAAGAGTATACCAATTATTGATAACTAAATTTTCTCTCTAAATATTTTATTAAATTATGTATGACAAAGGTCATAAATAAATAAATACTGCCGGCAACAATAAAAACTTCTATAGGTTTAAATGTGGTTGAAATTATATATTTTGCAACTCCGGTAAGATCCATTAAAGTTACTGTACTTGCAAGGGAAGTTCCTTTCATCATTAAAATTATTTCGTTGCCATAAGCAGGCAGTGATTGTTTAATGGCAATAGGAATTTGGATTTTATAAAATATAATTTTTTTTGATATTCCAAGGCTTTGTCCAGCTTCTATAAATCCAGGTTTGATCGTTTGGAAAGCAGATCTTAAAATTTCTGATGTATAAGCTCCTGTGTTTAATGAAAAAGCAATAATTGCACACCAATAAGGTTCTTTTAAAATTATCCAAAGAAATGTGGATCTTAAATATTCAATTTGTCCTAGTCCAAAATAAATAATGAAAATTTGAACCAAAAGAGGAGTTCCTCTAAATACATAAGAATATCCATAAGAAAATTTATTTATTATTGGATTTTTATTCATTCTTAAAACAGCAAATAAAAGACCAATGAACAATCCAAAAAACAGTGAAGCTGATAATAGTTTTAATGTGATTAAAGTTGCATTAAGCAACTTTGGAAAGCTATTAATCATTAAATCAAAATCCATTAGAATCCTCTACTGTATTTGATTTCTAATTTATTTATTAATTTCATACTGAAATATGTAAGTAACAAATATAAAACAGCAGCAAGTGAATAAAAAAATAATGGATCTCTCGTAGATCCTGCTGCAATATATGACTGTCTCATTATTTCAACTAATCCTGTTACAGAAATAAGAGATGTATCTTTTAGTGTAATTTGCCAAACATTACTGAGATTTGGTATTGCTAATCTTAACATTTGAGGCAAAATAATTTTATAAAATTGAATATGTTTTTTTATCCCTAAAACTTTCGCAGCTTCAAATTGGCCTTTTTCAATTGATTGTATGGCACCTCTAAATACTTCTGTAGAATATGCTCCTGATATTACTCCAATTGCAAATGAACCTGTTATAAATGCATTAATTTCAATATATTCGTAATATCCAAAGATAGAAGCTACGTACATAATTGCTCCACTGCCTCCAAAGAATAATAAGTAAATTACAAGAAGTTCGGGAACACCTCTAATAACTGTTGTATATAAATTTCCAATTAAATTAAAAACTTTAATTTTAGATAATTTTAATGGCGTGAATATTAATGCAAACAAGAAACCAATTATCATTGCTGTAATAGATACAGCTATTGTCATTAGAGTTGCATAAAATAACTCATCACCCCATCCTGTTTTTCCAAATGCGAGAAGTTCCATAAAGACTGGCGACTATATATTATAGTCGCCAAATCTAAAATTAATTACATAGAAACGTCGTCTTTAAACCATTTAATAGCGAGATCGCTAATAATTCCTTGTTTTCTAGCTTTATCAATTGCTTTGTTGAAGTCTTTCAGTAGTTTGGCATCTCTTTTACCAATCGCACCGTCACCACCTTGTCTAACACCAACACCAACACCATTACCAAAAGCACCACCAGCCAAATTAGGTCCAACTGTAACAACTTCTTTTCCAGATGCTTCAGCGTATTCTACAAATGAAGCTTTAGCAGCTAACGCAACATCACATCTTCCAGATGTTAAATCTAAGTTTACTTCATCTTGAGTTTTGTAAGTTCTAACATCAACTTTGCCAACATCTCCTGAGTCTAAGAAATTTTGGTGAATAGTTGCTGTTTGCACACAAACAGTTTTGCCTGCTAATGCAGATGTAATTGTTTTTAGAGCTTTTTTAACATCTGATCCACTTAAATTTAAATTTATCGATTTTACTGTATCCATTCCTTCAAGGCTAGATCCTTTCATTACAGCAAGGGTAGCAGGTTCAGTAGCATAACCTTGCGAGAAAGTTATTACTTTTTGTCTTTCAGGTGTAATTGACATTCCAGCCATTATTACATCAAACTTTCTACCTAATAATGCTGGTATCATTCCATCCCAGTCTTGTGGAACAAAAGTACATTCATGTTTCATAATAGCACAAAGTTCTTTACCAAGATCAATCTCAAATCCAACAAGTGCACCAGATGCATCAGTATCATTCCATGGTGGATATGCACCTTCAGTTCCAATTGTGACTTGGTCTGCATTTGAAGATATTGATAAGAATAAAGAAATTAATACTCCTATTCCAAATATTTTTAATTTTTTCATTTTCCCTCCAAAAATATATAATTTATTATTTCATAAAAATTTAGATTTAAAAAGAAAATTAATGATTTATTGATGAAGAAAAATTCCAAGCACAATCAAAGCTTGGTATATAAACTCTTGATAATTTTGTATTTCCAAAATTAGTATTGAAAACATTTAACCAATTCTGGACTTGTTTTGGTTTTTTATCCTGACTTCCTACTTGGGCCGTAATTACACCTTTTGGTTTTAAAATTCTAACTAAAGAATCCATGTTTTTTGCTGCTAAATCTATGCAAAACTGATCATCATTTAGATCAACATATATTTGATCATAAGTATCAACTTTAACTGATTTTATACTTTCAAAAGCATCACCCCACGTACATTTTACCGAATTCTTTTCAGATGCTTTCTCTCCAATTTTACTTAGATGTTTGTCACAAACATTTACAACTTCAGGATCCAATTCGAACCAATCAATAAATCCAAAATTTTGAGAAATACATTCTCTAGCAACACCTCCGTCACCACCACCGATGATTGCAGCTTTTTCTTTTTTCGGATTTAATTTTAATCCTGAATTTACAAATGTAGAGCTGTATAAATGTTCATCTGATTCAGCTACCTGTATTTCATTATCAATAAAAAGAGATTTACCAAACTGTTCTAATTCCAAAATTTCTATATATTGACCAGCTTTTGATTTAAAATTTTCTAAAACTTTATTGACAACATAAGATTTACGTAAGCCTATTGAACTATAATTATCATGATATAAATCAATAGTATCTCTATTAAATTCTTTTTTTATTATATGAGTATGTTCGATTTCATCTTTAATTATATCTATAGCTACTGATGGTGAAATTTTAGCACAAGTAAAAAAATCAAAACTTATAATTCCCTTTTCGGGGAATGTATGAAAGCTTATATGGCTTTCTGCCAATAGAGCTACTAAAGTGAAACCCTGAGGTTCAAATTTATATTTTGAAATCTCTAAAACTGTTACTTTGGCTAACTTTGCAATTTTATAAACCAATTTTTCATAAAATTCTGGACTATATTCTTTGGTAGTTCCAATGATATCTAGGGTTATATGTTCGCCTACTTTATTCATTAGTGATTCTCCTTATAGTTAAAATAATCAAATTTTTCCTCTTCTTTCAAATAAAAAACTAATATAATAATTTGCTGAGGATAAAACTTTGAAAAACAATTGGTCAAATTCAGAAGCTAAAAAATATATCAATAAGTATAAAAAGCTTGGTCATTCTAAAGATATGGCTCTAAGAGTTTATACAACTAGATTATTAGGAAGAAATAGCGAATTAGTTCTTCATGGTGGAGGAAATACTTCAGTTAAAACAAACATTAAAGACATTGATGGAAAAAAATATGATGTTTTATGTGTAAAAGGAAGCGGTTGGGATATGGCAGAAATAGAACCTGAGGGACTCCCTGCTGTTAAATTACAACCCTTGTTAGCATTAAAAAACAAAAAAAATCTTTCAGACGAAGAAATGGTCGCTTATCAAAAAAGAAATTTAATAAATATTAAATCACCCAATCCTTCAGTTGAAACTTTTCTTCATGCTTTTTTACCTTTTAAATTTGTAGATCACACTCATTCAGATGCAATAATGAACGTTACCAATAGACCTGGGGGATTTAAATTTTGTAAAAAAATATTTGGGAAAAAAGTAAGTATTGTTCCATATGTAATGCCAGGGTTTAAATTAGCAAAAAAAATTAATGAAGTTTACTCAAAAAATCCAAATATAAACTGTTTGATATTGCTTAATCATGGAATTTTTACTTTTGATAATAATGCAAAAAAATCTTATGATTTAATGATTAAGTATGTTTCTGATGCCGAAAAAGCAATTAAAAAACTTAAATCTAAGAAAATAAGGCAGATAAAAAATTTTAAAACTAAATTTAATCCATATGAAATTGCACCTATTTTAAGAGGATTATTATCTGAAAATAAAGATCAAAAATATATAGTTAATTATAGAACTAATAAAGAATTAAACTACTTTATTAATGGAAAAAATGTAAAAAATTATTCAATTAAAGGTACCGCTACACCAGATCACGTAATAAGGGTCAAGCCATTCCCACTTATAATTACTCCTAAAGGAAATTCTACAATTAATGATTTTAAAACATTGGCTGAAAAGGCTTTTAAAGATTATAGAAAAAAATATATAAAATATTTCAACAAAAATAAGAAAAAAGTTAAAGAGAAAAAAATAATACTTGATACTTCGCCACGAGTTATATTAGTTCAAAATGTTGGATTATTTAGTGTAGGAAATAGCCTTGGTGCTTCAAAAATTGCTGGTGATCTTACCGAAACAAATGCAAGAGTAATTTCTTCTGTTGAAGAAACATCAAAATACAAATTTATACCTGAAAAAGATATATTTGATGTTGAGTATTGGTCTTTGGAACAAGCAAAAATTAAAAAAGATAAAAAAATTTTGGAA
>CACANV010000045.1 GCA_902533955.1 uncultured Pelagibacteraceae bacterium | reverse complement strand
TTTTTTTAATTCGGAATGAAACCATTTTTCTAATTTTTTATCTTTTAAACATGGAGTTACATCCATTCCACCACCAAACCATCCATGAGACGTATAAATGTATCTGGTATTAAAGTGCATAGCTGGTATATGAGGATTTTTCATATGCATCACAACAGATATCCCTGATGCCCAAAATTTTGGATTTTTACTTGCACCTGGGATTTTATGCCTAAATTTTTTTGAAAATGAACCATATACTTCAGAGAAATTTACTCCAACTTTTTCAAAAATTTTCCCATTTTCATAAATTCTAAATTGGCCTCCACCTTCTTTAGAATTTTTTCCTCTTTCCCAATTTTTATATTTAAATAAATTTGATTTCCCTTCTAACTCCTCTATTTCTTTACACAAAACATCTTGTAAAGTTTTGAACCAATTTTTTACGAGTTTTTTTTTAATTATTGATTCCATATATAATTTGTTTGCCTCAAATTTTCTGATAACACAATTGCAACTGAAGTTGACAAATTTAAAGATCTTTTTTTTCTTATCATTGGTATTTTTATTTTATTTTTTATTTTTTTATGTACTTTTTCAGGAACGCCAGCACTTTCTCTTCCAAACAATAGTGTATCATCCTTTCTAAATTTAAAATCAGTATAATTTTTTTTTGCTTTTGTAGTCATTAATATTATTCTATCATTTTTTTTATCATGAAAAAATTCTTCAGAACTTTTATAAACTTTCAACATATCTATATCCATATAATCCATTACAACTCTCTTAAAACGTTTATCATTAAACAAAAACCCACATGGCTCAATTATTTCTAAAATTGCACCTAAACAAGAACAAGTTCTTGCTATGGCAGCAGTATTTTGAGGAATATCTGGCTCATAAAGTGCAATTTTAGGTGTAGAAATTGATTTTTTATGTGTCATTGTTGCCTAGAAAAATATCTTTTTTCCTATAAGAAATCATATATTAACAGAAAATTGAAATAATAAAGATGTCTGAATCAGATAAAAAAAAGCCTAATAGAAGAGATTTCATATTTACAGCCACAGCAGCAGCAGGTGCGGTAGGTGTTGGGGCTGCAGTTTGGCCCTTGGTTGATCAAATGAACCCTGATGCTTCAGTAAAAGCTTTAGCTAGCACAGAAGTTGACATAAGTGAAATTCTGCCAGGTCAATCAATAACTGTTCTGTGGAGAGGTAAACCAGTATTCATAAAAAGAAGAACACAAAAAGAAATAGATAGCGCAAGGTCAGTAGATTTAAAAGATTTAAAACATCCTGAAAGAGATGAAGAAAGAGCAAAAAATCCAGAGTGGCTAGTGATGCTTGGGGTATGCACTCATTTAGGGTGTGTACCATTATCAGATAAGGGAGATTACAATGCTTGGTTTTGTCCTTGCCATGGTTCGCATTACGATACATCTGGAAGAATAAGAAAAGGCCCAGCTCCTACAAATATGGAAGTGCCTAAATATGTTTTTGTTGATAGTAAAACTATTAAAATAGGATAAATTAATGAGTGATCAAGAGTACAAACCTACCTCAAAGTTTGGCAAATGGTTTAATGATCGTTTACCTTTATTATCACTTGCAAATCATCTTGCGGAATATCCAACTCCAAAGAATCTAAATTATTGGTGGACATTTGGTGGAATATTAACTTTTTGTTTGATCACACAAATTGTAACAGGAATTATTTTGGGAATGCATTATATAGCACATGCTGATTTAGCTTTTGAAAGTGTTGAACATATTATGAGAGATGTAAATTATGGCTGGTTGATACGTTATGTTCATGCAAATGGAGCTTCCATGTTTTTTTTAGCAGTTTATATTCATATTTTTAGAGCATTATATTATGGCTCATACAAATCTCCTAGAGAAGTAATATGGATTATTGGAATGATTATATATTTTCTAATGATGGCTACAGCATTTATGGGCTATGTTCTTCCTTGGGGTCAAATGAGTTTTTGGGGCGCCACCGTTATAACTAATTTATTTAGCGCAATTCCTTTTGTTGGTGAAAGTGTTACTAATTGGTTGTGGGGAGGTTATTCAGTTGATAATCCAACTTTAACAAGATTTTTTAGTTTACACTATCTTTTACCATTCTTAATTTTGGGATTAGTAGTTCTTCATATTTGGGCATTACATGTTCCAGGAAATAATAACCCAATTGGTATCGATGTAAGAAAACCTTCTAAAGATACTGTACCATTTCATCCTTATATTGTAATTAAAGACTTATTTGCATTACTTCTCTTTTTAATAGTTTTTGCGTTTTTTGTATTTTTTGCGCCTAATATTTTAGGACATGCAGATAATTATATTGAAGCAAACCCACTCGTAACACCTGCACATATAGTTCCTGAATGGTATTTGTTACCTTTTTACGCAATTTTAAGATCTGTTCCCGATAAATTATTTGGTGTTATAGCTATGTTTGCGGCAATTTTCGTATTAGTAATTTTACCATGGTTAGATACTTCAAAGGTTAGATCTGCAGTTTTTAGACCTATATATAAACAGTTTTACTGGTTTCTTGTAGCAGATGTTTTGATACTAGGTTATATGGGAGCGATGCCAGCAGAAGGAACTTATTTGCTTATAGCTAGAGTTGCTACTATATATTATTTTGCTCATTTTTTAATTATTCTTCCTTTGTTAGGAAGTAGAGAGAAAACAATTGAAGTTCCTTTAAGTATTACCGAGCCTGTTTTGGGAGGTTCATCAAATGAGGCTATGGCAAAAAATAATACAAATTTAAGAGATAAGCTGTGAAAAATTTTTCTAAGTTATTTTTTTTTCTATTTTTAACAATAAATTTAATTAACCAGAAAGCATTTGCCGAAACATCCCAAGAACTTTTAAAAGTTGATTGGAGTTTTAAAAGTTTTTTTGGAAAATTTGATAGGTCATCACTACAAAGAGGTTATCAAGTTTACAACGAAGTCTGCGCCTCATGTCATTCGGTAAAACATTTGAGTTATAGAAATCTTGCTGAAAAAGGTGGGCCAGAATTTACAGAGGAAGAAGCTAAAGCTATTGCTTCAAGCTTTGAAGTTATGGATGGACCAAACAGCACTGGTGAAATGTTTGAAAGACCAGCAAAACTATCAGATAAATTTGTTATGCCTTATGCAAATGAAGAAGAAGCCAAATCTGCAAATGGTGGAGCTTATCCTCCCGATATGTCCGTCTTAGTTAAGGCAAGAAAAGGCGGGGCTGATTATATATATTCTATATTATTAGGATATGAAGATCCTCCTGAAGGTATGAAATTAGATGATGGAGTATATTATAATAAATATATGTATGGGAATAAAATAAAAATGGCAGCACCTTTATCTGATGATTTAATTGAATATTCCGATGGTACCAAAGCTACTGCAGAGCAAATGTCAAAAGATGTTGTAACCTTTTTAATGTGGGCTGCAGAACCTCATTTGGAGCAGAGACATAAGACAGGCTTTAGAGTTATTGTATATTTACTAATACTTACGATGCTTGTTTATTTTAGTATGAAAAAGATTTGGTCACGTGTTGAATCTGAAGTTTAATATATCTCCATCTTTAACAATATAATCTTTACCTTCCAATCGCATTTTTCCAGACTCTTTAGATTTAGCCCAACCATTATTTTTTACAAAATCTTCATAAGAAACAGTTTCAGCTCTTATAAAGCCTTTTTCAAAATCAGTATGAATTTCCCCTGCTGCTTTTGGTGCAGTGCAGTTTTTTGTTATTGTCCATGCTCTTGACTCTTCGGGGCCAGATGTAAAAAATGTTTCAAGAGATAATAAATTATATCCTTTTTTTATTAAAGCGTTCAGTCCTGTTTGTTTCATATTAATCATTTTCATGTAATTTTTTTTTTCATCTCCATTTTCTAATTGATTAATTTGAGTTTCAATTTCTGCAGAAATAATTATGGTATTATCTTCTCCAAATATATTGATAAATTCTGAAGAGTAATTGTTACCCTTTTCAATACTTTTTTCATCTACATTGCACACAAATAGCTTGGGCTTTATTGACAATAATCCACATTTTTTTATGTCTTTTTTTTCAAATTCATCTTCTAAAACATTTAAATTTTTGTCTTCATTAATTATTTTCTGGGATCTTTCTAAAATTTTTATTATTTTTTCTTCAATATTTTTTCTATTCTTTTTATCAATTCTTTTTTGTATAGACTCTAAATCTGCTAACCTCATCTCAGTTTCAATTATTTCCAAATCTCTTACAGGATCAACACTTGAATTAACATTCTGAATATCATTTGAATCGAAACATCTAATCATATGAATTATTGCATCAACCTCTCTTATATGAGATAAAAATTTATTTCCTAAACCTTCTCCTTTTGAAGCTCCCTTGACCAATCCTGCGATATCTACAAAAGATATAGTTGTAAAAATTTTTTTTTTTGATTTTGAAATAGATGTAAGTTTATCTAATCTTTCATCTGGAACTGGCACCAAACCAATATTTGGATCAATTGTACAAAAAGGAAAATTTTCTGCTTGAGCTTTACTTGAATTTGTTAAAGCATTAAATAAAGTTGACTTACCAACATTTGGCAAACCAACAATACCACACTTAAAACCCATCTAGTTATTGTTTACAGTACTTGAAAATAAATCTAATTTTTTATCAATCAATATTGATATGGAGTCAATAATATTATCAGTAATTTTTTTAAGAAGTTCTTTTTCATCCTCATTAAAATCATTTAAAACGTAATCTGATATAGAAATTTTATTATTTGGTTTTCCAATACCAATTCTAACTCTTGAATAATCTTTGCCGATAAATTTGTCTATAGATGCAACACCATTATGCCCAGCATTTGATCCACCAAATTTTGCTTTTATTTTTCCAAATTCAATATCTAAATCATCATGAAAAACTATTACATCTTCTGCATTTATCTTAAAATATTCTAATAGTTCTCTTATACAAATTCCTGAATTATTCATAAATGTAAGAGGTTTTATTGCGTATATTTTTTTATCACCAATATTTCCAGTTGTTAATAATCCTTTAAATTTTGGCTTTTGTTTTGAAAGTCCAAATTTTTGATTAATTGCATCCACAACTGCAAAACCTATATTATGTCGATTATTTTGACTATTTGGGGTTGGATTACCTAAACCTACTAGCAGCAGCATATCAATTTAAATTAGAAAAAGTATCACAATTAATTGTTATTTTTTTTCTGGTGGCGATTTAGCTTCTTCTTTTGATTTATCACCCTCAACCTTATCAGGTCCGTCAGTTTGTTTTTCTCCACCTTCAGTTGCAGCTGCTGATTCTTCTCCTGCAGTTTCTTCGCTTTCACCTTCAGCAGGTTTTTCTGGTTCTTTAACTACTGTAGGAGCTGCTACAGTCGCTATTACAAAATCTCTACCTTGAATAGTAGGGCTTACATTCTCTG
>CACANV010000044.1 GCA_902533955.1 uncultured Pelagibacteraceae bacterium | reverse complement strand
AGATGTTATATTATGTGATGAGGTTACTTCGGCATTAGATGTTTCCGTTCAAGCTGCAGTATTAAATTTGTTAAAAACTTTAAAAGAAGATTTTGGAACAACATATATCTTTGTTTCCCATGATCTTGCGGTTGTAAGAGCAATTAGTGATAGAGTTGCTGTTTTATATCAAGGAAGATTATGTGAGATTGGACCTTCTAAAAATGTATATCAATTTCCATCACACCCTTATACCGAAGTATTACTAGGAGCTGTTCTTGAACCTGATCCTGACATAAAACCAAAATTAGTCGCTGAAGATATTGTAGAAGAAAAACCACCTGAAAAAGGATGTTGTTTTCAAGGTCGCTGTCCTAGAATTTTGGGAAACAAATGTAAAAATGAAACGCCCCCGTGGCAAATTGGGGATAATGGTAACGCTATAAGATGTCATATAAGTATTAAAGATTTAAAAAGAGATCAAAAATAAAAGATGGAAATTAAAAAAGTTGTTGTAATAGGCTCTGGAACTATGGGTTGTGGAATAGCAGCTCAATTATGTAATGCAAATATTCCTGTAACTTTATTAGATTTAACAACTGAAATCACTGAAAAAGCAAAAGAAAGAATTTATAATTCGAGACCTCCATTATTAATAGATAAATCAAAAATTGAAAAGATAGATATTGGCAATATTAATGATAATTTTAATTTAGTTAGCCAGGCAGATTGGATTGTAGAAGCGGTAGTAGAAAGAATTGACATTAAACATAGTATTTATGAAAAAATATTTAAAACTAGGAAAGATGGATCAATAGTTTCATCCAACACTTCTTCTATTCCAATAAAAGTACTTTCTGAAAAATTAAGCGATTTAGAAAAAAAAGATTTTTGTATTACTCATTTTTTTAACCCTGTTAGATATATGGATCTTTTAGAAATAGTTAAAAGTGAAAATAATGATTTAAAAAAAATAAATTCTCTAAAATTGTTTTGTGAAAAAGAATTAGGAAAAGGAACAATCATTTGTAATGACACTCCCGGTTTCTTGGGAAATAGAATAGGTGTTTATGCTATGCAAGTCGCCATGACAGAAGCATTCAAAATGAAACTTACAATTGAAGAGGCTGATGCAGTTTTTGGTAGACCAATGGGAATACCAAAAACAGGAGTTTTTGGTTTGTATGATTTAATAGGAATAGATTTGATGGCTGATGTTTTAAAGAGTTTTATAAAAGAACTACCAGCAAATGATGAATTTCAAGAAGTTGCAAAAGAAATACCTTTAGTAAAAAAACTTATAGAAACTGGTTATACTGGAAGAAAAGGTAAGGGAGGTTTTTATAGAATAAATAAAACTGAAAATAAAAAAGTTTTAGAGGGAATTAATCTAGAAACTGGTGAATATTTTTTATCTAAAAAATTTAATTTGGGCTCTGAAAAAATGGATATAATAAATTTGATTAATAGAAAAGACAAATACGGGGAATATGCTTGGTCAGTCATATCAAAAATAATTAAATATGCATCTTCATTAGTTCCAGGAATTACTGACAAATTTAATGATATTGATGAGGCTATGAGATTAGGTTTTAATTGGACAAAAGGACCTTTCGAAATATTAAAAGAAATAGGAGTTAAAAATTTCTTTGATAAAATTGAATCTTTTGAAAATAACAAGTTTTTAGAAAATCTTTCCAAAACCAAAGATGAAAATTTTTATGGTGAAAGACAATTATATACTGAATTAGAAACACTTGGTAAAATTAAACCAAAAGCAATAAAGTTAGACAAAAATAATTCAGCTGAAATTTACAGATTTAATGATTTCAATATTGTTGAGTTTAAAACAAAAGCCAATGCATTGGATTATGACTCAATGGATAGCTTAAAAAATGCTACTGACAAACCTTTAATAATAATAAACGAAGCAATGCAATTTTCTGCAGGAGTTAATTTATCTTATACTATGGACTTTGCTAATAAAGGAGATTTTAAATCTATTGAGAAATTTGTTAAATATTTTCAAGAAACTTGCAAACATTTAAAATATTCTAAATATCCTGTTATATCAGCTCCATCAGGATTAGCTCTAGGGGGAGGTTTTGAAGTTCTTTGCCAAAGTAATTTTGTTGTATCTCATACAAATATTGTTGTGGGTCTTGTAGAAACTATTGTTGGTTTAATTCCCGCAGGTGGAGGTTGTAAAGAAATGTTATCGAGATGGTCACAAACTGAAGAAGCAAAAAATGATCCAGATTATGCTCCGTTAAAAGTATTTGATATAATTGGTTATGCCAAGACTGCTACCTCAGCAATAGAAGCAGAACCATTAAAATATTTAAAAACTGAAGACAAAAAAATAATGAGCAGAAATAGCTTATTGTCTATTTCAAAAGAAATATTAGAAAAAAATAAAGAATTTTCTCCACCTATAGAATGTAAATTTAATTTATCTGGAAAACCGCTTAAAGAAAAAATGATTAAACTTTTAGAAAAACTTTATAATGATAAAATAATTTTAGATCATGGTATGGAAGTTGGAAAAGAATTAGCCAATGTTTTAAGCGGTGGGGACACAAGTGTTGATAAAGAATTGAGTGAAGATGATTTATATAAACTGGAATTAGATTCATTTATGAGACTTATAGAAAATGAAAAAACACAAGAAAGAATTAAACATACTTTATCAACTGGAAAACCACTCGTTAATTAATAAAAATCTAATTAAATATTTATAGACTAAAAGCTTAAGATAATATTATCTTAGTTTTTTATAAAATGAAAAAAGAGATAAATAAAAACATTATTTATCCAGTCAGTGGAACAAAAGTTCCAAGATATGCTGGACCAAATACATTTGCTAGATTGCCAGAATTAAGAGATGTTGAAAGTTGCGATGTTGCAATAGTTGGTGTTCCGTTTGATTCTGGTACTAGTTATAGACCAGGAGCTAGGTTTGGGCCTCAAAGCATTAGACAGGCTTCGAGACATTTAAGAACAAACTATCATCCAAATTATGATGTAGAACCTTTTAAAGTTCAACAAGTAGCAGATGCAGGTGATATAGCATGTAATCCATTTAAAATAGAAGAAGCAATTAAACAGATCGAAGTCGGCGCAACCGATCTATTGAAAAGTGTAGGTGGAATTATTAGTTTAGGAGGAGATCATACTATTGCGGTTCCTTTATTAAGAGCTGCAAACAAAAAAAATAATGGTCCAGTTGCTTTAGTTCATTTTGATGCTCATCTAGACACTTGGGATACTTATTTTGGAGCTCCTTATACTCATGGCACACCTTTTAGAAGAGCGAGAGAAGAAAATTTATTTTTAGATGATGCATCAATGCATGTAGGAATAAGAGGCCCATTATATAGTAGAGATGATTTAAAGAATGATAAAAGTTTTGGTTTTAAAATTATACATTGTGATGAATTTCAAACTGAAGGAATAGATAAAATTGTTGAGAGAATAAAAAAAAGAGTAGGAGATAATGCTCTTTACCTTTCTATTGATATTGATGTTTTGGATCCAGCTTTTGCTCCAGGAACTGGAACCCCAGAGATTGCAGGCATGACCACAAGAGAGATGGTTAATGTCATAAGAGGTTTATCGGGTTTAAATCTTATTTCAGCAGATGTTGTTGAAGTAGCACCTGCATATGATCACGCAGAAGTTACATCATTAGCCGCAGCAACAATTGTTTTTGAATTAACCAATTTATTTGCAAAAAAATAACTATAGGCTAAATTTAAATTATGCAGGATAAAAAAAAGTTTTATATTAATGGACAATGGGTTTCTTCAACGGAAGAAAGATCATTTAAAGTAATCAATCCAGCAAATGAAGAGCCTTGTGCTGAAATTTCACTTGCAGGAAAAAAAGATGTTGAAGCTGCTGTAACATCAGCAAAAAAAGCTTTTGAAACTTGGAGTTTTTCAACAAAAGAAGAAAGACTTGAGCTTTTTGAAAAGTTATATGCAATTTACAAAAAAAATTGGGATCAAATGGCAAAAACTATTTCTCTTGAAATGGGAGCACCAATTGACTTTTCAACAGAGCTTCAAACAAAAACTGGAGCAAGCCATATCAAATCATTTAAAAATATTTTAAAAAATTTTAAATTTGAAAGAACTTTAGATGAAGAAAAAAATCAAACTATTCTATATGAACCAAAGGGTGTATGCGCATTAATTACTCCTTGGAATTGGCCAATTAACCAAGTCAATTTAAAAGTAATTCCAGCACTTGCTGCTGGTTGTACAGTAGTTTTAAAACCATCTGAAATTGCGCCATTATCTTCAATGTTATTAGCTGAAATGATACATGACGCAGGTTTTCCAAAAGGAGTTTTTAATCTGATAAATGGAGATGGAGCACAAACAGGAGATGCTTTGACTAGCCATCCAGATATAGATATGATTTCGTTTACTGGATCGACTAGAGCGGGAGCTTTAATTTCTCAAAATGCTGCAAAAGATTTTAAAAGAATAAGTTTAGAACTAGGTGGAAAAGGAGCAAATATTGTATTTAAGGATGCGGGACCAGATGCAATATCTTGGAGTGTTCAAAGGTGTTTTAGAAATTCAGGACAGTCTTGTAATGCGCCTACCAGAATGTTGGTTGAAAAGTCAATTTATGATGAAACAATCGAAAAAGTAAAAGAATTTGCAAATAAAACTAAAGTAGACACTCCAAATAAAAATGGAAATCATATAGGACCAGTAATTTCTGAAACTCAATTTAATAAAATTCAAACTTTGATCCAAAAGGGAATTGATGAAGGTGCTAAATTAGTTGCAGGAGGCGTTGGAAAACCTAAGGGTTTAGAAAAAGGATACTATGTAAAACCAACTGTATTTTCAAATGTAAATAACCAAATGGAAATAGCTAGAACTGAAATATTTGGACCTGTTTTGTCTATTATTCCTTTTGAGAATGAAGATGAAGCAGTTAAAATAGCAAATGATACTCCTTATGGATTAACAAACTATATCCAAACTCAGGATAAGGATAAAGTTAAAAGAGTTGCAAGGAAATTAAGATCAGGAATGGTAGATGTTAATGGTGTAGGAATTGATGGAGCATCACCTTTTGGAGGATATAAACATTCAGGCATTGGTCGAGAAGCAGGATTAGAAGGTTTAATTGAATTTCTTGAAATAAAATCTGTTGGCGGATTTAATTAATATTCCAATATTATTTCCTCTTTTTCAAAATTTTGAATAACAAGGTTATCACCGGATCCTTTTCTATCAACTACAAGAAAATTCATATCTTCAGTAGAAATCAAAGGGAAATGCCAAACGCCAGGTTTATAATTTACACCAATTCCTTTTGGAATTATAAAAGATTCAATTTTTTCTAAAATAGGCTTATCACCTTCTGGAGCAACAAAAGCTAAAAATATTGTTTCTTTCATAGGTATAAAGGCTTGACTTCCTAATGGATGTTTTTCCATCATGTCAATTTTCATTGGAAAAGATCTTTTACAAGCTGAAAAAATACTTATCGTTGTCTCACCATTTTCATTAGAAGTATCTATTTTTGCAATTTCATCAAATCTTTTTGCATAACCATTATTTATTTCAAGAGGTTTGATATTTTCAGTTGTTATAATATCTCCAAATTTAGAAAACTTTTCTTTTGTTATTGGTTTTGGTTGAATTAAAAGTTTCATTAAA
>CACANV010000043.1 GCA_902533955.1 uncultured Pelagibacteraceae bacterium | reverse complement strand
TCAAGATTGAATTTTTTCTTGTTAATAAAACTATACAAATAAGTTTAAGTTTGATTAAATATTTTTTTTTTAAACTTAAACAGGAGATATAAATGAATAGATTTTTAAAATCTTTAACGGTTTTGCTTGTTCTTCTTTTTGGCATTTCATCTGTAAGTGCAAAAACTTTAACAGAGAGATTAGCTGATGGTCACAAGTTAAGACTTGGATTTGGTACAGCTGTGCCATGGGCATATGCTGGAGACAATGGTGAAGCTTTAGGTTTTGTTAATATGATAGCTTTAACTGTTTTAGAAGAAATGGGCATAACTGAGCATGAAACAAAAGTTTTTGAATGGTCAGGACTAATACCAGGAATAAACGCAGATCGTTCTGATATGATTACTGGAGGTATGTATATTTTAAAAAGCAGATGTGAAAATATAGATTTTTCGGATCCAATAGGAGTATTTGGAGATGCAATGTTAGTTCCTAAAGGGAATCCTAAAGGAATTAATAACTATGCAGATGTTGTTAGAACGGGAGCTACACTTGTTACCGGCACTGGTTTCAATACTGTAGAAGCTGCTAAAAAATTTGGTGTACCTGATAGTCAAATGTTATTAGTGGAAGGTGAAGTAGGAATACTTGCTGCTATGAAAGCTGGAAGAGCAGATGCTGCTGTACAAACATTTTTTGGTGCAAAAGAGCATGAAGAAAAAACAGGCGGTGCATTTGAAGTAACTGATCCTAAGGCTATGCCAAAAGAAACTGTAAATGTGGTTGGAATTGGTTTTAGAAAAAATGATGATAAGTTTAGAGAAGCATTCAATGCTGCTTTAGCTAAAGTTTTAGCTAACCCAGGCAAAATGTTAGAGAGAGCTGGTAAGTATGGGTATGATAAAGCCCAACTTCCTCCACCAGATATGACTACAGAGTGGGCTTGCTCTACTAAGTAGTTATTTAATATAATTTTTAATCAGGCGACTAAAAAAAGTCGCCTGATTTTTTTTTAAAAATTTAATGAGGTACTAACTGTGAGTTACTTTGCATTCTTAGCTGAACATGGCTCAACATTACTATTAGGAACAGTCACTACTATTAAAGTTTTGGTTTGTTCAATGATACTTTATGTAATTATATCAATGATTTTCGGATTAATGCGTTTATCCAAAAATCCAATTATTCAGGGTATTGCAACAGTTTATATAGAATTTTTCAGAGGAACATCATTATTAGTTCAGTTATTTTGGGTTTATTATGTATTACCTTTTTTTGGAATTTCATTAGAAGCCTTTGTTGCTGGAGTGGTTGCACTCGGCTTAAACTTCGGTGCATATGGAGCTGAAATAGTTAGAGCTGGAATACTAGCGGTACCCAGAGGTCAATGGGAAGCCGCTCATGCTCTTAATTTTAGTCCAGGAAAAAGAATAAAAAATATTATTATTCCTCAAATTTTTCCAATTATTTTACCACCTGCAGCAAATTTGACGGTAGAACTTTTAAAAGCAACCGCACTTGTTGCGCTTGTAACAGTTGTTGACTTAACTTTTGAGGCAAAACAAATCAATTCTATTACATGGCTTTCGGCCCAATGTTTTGGAACTGCTTTGTTAATTTATTACATAATGGCAAGATTTGCACTTGTTCCTTTTTTAAGATGGTTAGAAGTCTTGGCTGCGAGAAAAGTTGGAAGGGGAAAGATATAATATTATGGAAATGGGATTCAGATGGGATTTTGCATATGAAATTTTACCACAAATGTTATTAGCAACTTTAAATACTATAATTGCAGCTGGAGTAGGTTATGCAATAGCTCTTGTTGTGGGTTTATTTTTTTTATTAGGCCAAAGAACTCCTTCAAAAATTATAAACAGTATAAATAGAGAAATTGTCGAATTTGTTCGTTCAACACCGCTTTTAATACAGTTATTTTTTGTTTATTTTGTATTACCTCAATTTGGCATAACTTTATCTGCTTGGCTATGTGGAATGATAACAATTGGACTACATTTTGGAACTTATCTCTCAGAAGTTTATCGAGGAGCATTAGAAGGTGTATCCAAAACGCAATGGGAAGCATGCAGAGCATTAAATTTTTCGACTGTATACACATATAGAAGAATTGTTTTACCTCAAGCTTTTCCAATAGCGATACCAGGAATGGGAAATTATTTAGTAGGTATTTTTAAAGATACTCCACTTTTATCAACAATTGGTGTTGCTGAACTATTTCATGCTGCAACAGCAGTAGGAGGATATAATTATAGATACTTGGAACCTTATACAATGGTTGGTATAATATTCTTAATTCTTTCTGTTCCAGCCGCAATGTGGGTTAGAAAGTTAGAAAGAACTGTAAATTTAGCTCAAGGAAAAACAAAACAATAATGAATTTAGATTATGGAAAATAAAAATTCTGATGAAATTATAGTAAAATTTGAAGAAGTAACAAAACAATATGGTGATCTGGTAGTACTAGATAAGCTAAATTTAGATATTAAAAAAAATGAAATGGTTTCTATTATTGGACCATCTGGTTCAGGCAAAACAACAGTCTTAAGAGTTCTAATGACTTTGGAAAAAATTAATGGTGGAATTATTCATTTAGATGGAGAAAAACTTACACATATGGATTCCAATGGAAAATTAGTTGAGGCAGATGAAAAATATTTAAGAGAAAGACGATCAAAAATTGGAATGGTATTTCAACAATTCAATTTATTTCCTCATATGACAGCACTTCAAAATTGTATTGAAGCTCCAGTAGAAGTATTAGGTATGAAAAAAGAAGAAGCAGAAGAAAGAGCTCTTGAACTTTTAGAATTGGTAGGTTTAACAGATAAAAAAGATCAACATCCTTCAAGACTATCAGGAGGGCAGCAACAAAGGGTTGCAATAGCAAGAGCTTTGGCTATGAGACCAAAAGTTATGCTTTTAGATGAAATAACTTCAGCATTAGACCCTGAAGTTGTAGGAGAAGTTTTAAATGTCATTAGATCTTTAAATAAAGAACATAATTTAACAATGATAATGGTTACACATCAAATGGGTTTTGCAAGAGAAATATCAGATCGAGTTTGTTTTTTTAACGATGGTAAAATATTTGAACAAGGACCACCAGAAAAATTATTTGGTGATCCACAAAATGAAAGAACAAAGCAATTTTTACATGCTGTTCTTGATGCAAATTAACTTTTATTTTCTTTATTAGATAAATCCACACCTGTTTCTGGATCTAGCTCCATACCCAAAGGTGTTATGTTTCTAGGCATCGGTGTAAATGTATTTTCAGGATTTTCCTCAGTTGATCTTCTAGTCATTCTATAAATTCCAAATAATCCTATTAAGGTTTGAAAAATAAATAAAAATATAAATATGCCGTTCGGTCCAAAATTTTTCATAAAGAAAGAACAAACAAAGGGAGCAGACATCGCACTTATTCCAAATATAATCTGCATTCCAGATCCCGCAGATACAAATTTTTCTTTCGGTAAGAAGTCATTTACATATGCAAGATTAAGTGAAAATAAAGGCAAACTTACTCCAGCATAAATACTTATAAAAATATAAAATAACATTCTTTGATTTGTGATATTTTGAATAACGGATTTCCAATCTGAGGATATATTTATTAAGTCTGGAGATTCTGAACCTGAGAAAAAACACAATATTGTTAAAAAAGAACCTATTAATGCTGATATAATCAATATTATCCTTCTATCAAAACGATCTGATAAATATCCAATTGGCCACTGAAATACTGCTCCAGAAAGTGTAATTAAAAATAAATATAAAGAAATTTCTAAAACTGAAAAATTCATTAAAGCACCATAAACTGCACCCATTGTAAATATTGCTGGATGAATAAATCCAACGCAAAACATACTGAAAGTTCCAAGAGGAGAAATTTTATACAGTTCTTTAATTTTAATTGAAGTTATTTTTTTGAAAGTTGGTGGTTTACGTTTAGTAAGAAGAATTGGAACTAAAGCAATAGATAATAATAAAGAAACCAAAATAAAAGGTTCGTAGTTTTTTGGGTTGTTAAAATTTAAAAGAAGAGTCCCGATACCTATTCCTACAAAAGTTATTATCATATAAATTGACAAAACTTTTCCTCTAGTTCTGTTTGTTGCTCTATCATTAAGCCAGCTTTCTACAACAACAAATATACTTATAATACTAAATCCAGTTATGAATCTTCCTATTATCCAAATATAAGGATCCACAATAACAGAGTGAAGTAAAATACTTAATGATGCTGTTGATGCAAAAGCTGCAAAAACTCTGATATGGCCAACTTTACCAACTAAATTCGGAACTATAATAGCTCCAAAAAAGTAACCAATAAAATAACCAGACATTAAAGCACCTGTAGCTATAATATTAAAATTTTCTAAGACCGCTCTTAATCCTAATAAATTACCTTGAAGACCATGAGCTATTATAAGAACTCCATAACCAAGAAAAAGAGCCCAAGAATTTTTAATAAGTTTTCCCATTTTAGCGTGAGTATGCCTTTTGTGTAAAAAAGCAAGTAGTTAGTTTTCTATTATGTTTTTTTTAAGGCTAAGAATGAATGAATTGCAATTGTTAAAATGATTATAGATCCACCTAAAATAGTTTCCAAGCTGGGCTGTTCTTTAATGACAAGCCATACCCAAATCGGCCCAAGTATAGTTTCTAATAAGAAGAAAAGATTGACTTCAGCACCAGTTATAAATCTAGGTGCAATAGTTACTAGAACAAAAGGTATGGCCACACACATAATACACATCAATGGTATATAAAAGAGATCTCTCTCTAATAGTTCAAAACTTTCAACAAAGAAAAAAGCAAATATAGCCACACATAATTTACCAATTACGGCAGAAGGTACCAAGTCTGTATTTTTAGCATATCTTGCTAGCGTTGCGTTACAAGCTAATCCAAATGCTGTTACTAAACCAAATATGTCACCATAAATATTACCCAATTTAAGTGAGTCATGGAAGATATACACGCAAGCAGCAAAAGTAATAAATATAGCTGCTAGTGTTTTTTTATCAGGGGTTTCTTTTAAAAATAGCGCTCCTAATACAGCTGAAAGCATAGGCGCTAAAGCAATCATTACCAAGGTATTTGCAACATTAGTATTTTGTATAGATATAATAAAAGTAATATTACAGACAGAAAAGCTTATGACATAAAATATTCCCGGGTAACCTATTCCAAATAATGCTTTAAAAAAGTTATTTTTATAAAAAAATATTAGTCCTAACAAAACAAATACGAAGGGTATAGCTCCTCTATAAAATAACATTCCCCAAGTTTCTATATTAGATAATCTTATTAATAATGAGTCTGGGGTAATAAACATCACTCCAACAAATGCCAAAAGAGAGCCTTTTTGTTGGTTATTTAAGTTTTGAAACATTATATCTTATTTTCTAAATAGTTTTTGACTTCATTTAAATCTTTCAATTTTTCCGAACAAGTTTGATTTTTACAAATGACAACACTAGCTACTTGCTCATTATTATTTTTATAAACAAATGTAGCTCTTCCTAAATATTTTTTTTGTAAACTAAGTTTTATATCTTTTATTGAATCTTGGTTTCCAAAAAAAGTAAATGAAATACTATTTTCACATAGATCTAAAGTTTTAATAAAACTAAACATTTGAGAAAAAAAAGAATTAAGAACTTGAT
>CACANV010000042.1 GCA_902533955.1 uncultured Pelagibacteraceae bacterium | reverse complement strand
ATTAAATGCATATCTTAATTATTTAGTTGTAGTTATTTATAAATTTAAATTATAAAAATTTAATTTTTCCAACCAGTAATTGCTTTTACTTCTAAAAATTCATTGAAACCCCAGACTCCTCCCTCGCGACCATTTCCTGATTGCTTATATCCTCCAAATGGTGCTCCAACGTCTGCTCCTTGGCCATTAATAAAAATTGTTCCTGCTCTTAATTTTCTAGCAACTCTTTTAGCTTTTTCTTTATCTTCGGTTTGTAGATAATTTCCAAGTCCATAAGATGTATCATTTACTGTGGCAATTGCCTCTTCTTCTGTTTCAAAAGGAATAATAGAAAGAACTGGACCAAAAATTTCTTCTCTTGCAATTCTCATATCATTATTAACATTTGTAAAAATTGTTGGTTTAATAAAATATCCTTTATTTAATTCATCGGGTAATTCAGGTCCGCCCGCTGCTAAAGTAGCTCCTTCTTTTATTCCAACATTAATAAGATTAATAACTTTATCGTATTGAATTTTTGAAACCAAAGGTCCAATATGATCACCTCTCTTAGATGCTACGTCTACTTTAATTTTATTAGCTTCATCGACAGCTTCTTTTACGGCTCTTTCATAAATAGGTCTTTCAACCAGCATTCTAGTTGGAGCATCACATGATTGTCCTGAATTACTCATTATATGTCTTACCCCATCTCTCACTGCGTTTGGATATGAGTCTGCAAAAACTATATTTCCACCCTTTCCACCTAATTCTAAAGTAACTTTTTTTATTGTTTCAGCTGCATTTTTTTGAATTAATTTACCAGCTCTTGTTGAACCTGTGAATGAAACCATATCTATATCAGGATGACCAGAGATATGATTTCCTACAACTTCTCCATTTCCATTTACCAAGTTAAAAACACCTGGAGGAAAACCAGCCTCATCAATCATTTCTGCAAATAAAACTCCTGATATTGGGGCAATTTCAGAAGGCTTCAATATCATCGTGCAACCGGCCGCTAAAGCAGGAATAACTTTTAAAACAATCTGGTTCATTGGAAAATTCCAAGGAGTTATTAATCCACATACTCCAATAGGTTCATATCTAATATAATTGTTAGATTTGGTGTCAAATTGATGTTCAAAATTAAAATCTTTTAAAATTTTTAATGTATTTTTTGAAATATCAGCACCCATTTTTGTGTGAACTTCAGAAGAATAATCTAATGGAGCTCCCATTTCAGCTGATTGTGCATTAACCATTTCATCCCATCTTCTATTATAAATTTCATCAAATTTTTCTAATAAACTTAACCTCTCTTCTTTGGATGTTTCTCTCCAACTCTCAAAGGCTATTTTAGCAGCAATAATTGCATCATCCGCATCTTTAGCTGATCCCAACGAAATTACTGCAAATGGCTCTTCAGTTGATGGATCAATAACTTCAAAATCGTTTGGTTTTGAAGGAGAAACCCATTTACCATTTATATAAAAATTTTTTTTCTCAATCATTTCGATATTGTTTTAGCACAATATTTAAATTTCATAACCTTTTTCTTCTGGCTCGTTGTCTATCAATTCTTCAGGAAATCCATCTGCTCTAAATTCTATATTATTTATATCTTCCATTCTCTTTACAATCATAGATGACCAGGCTCTTGAGCCATATTTTTTTTGACCATCTTTAAATATTTCGACAATCCTTGGAGAAATTTCAAGTGGAGCATTTAATTTTTTTGCCAAATCATCAAAAAGACCAGTATCTTTAATAACTAAATCCATTGTAAAATTTATGTTATACGAACCATTTAATATAACTTGGCTTTCAGTTTCATGAACAAAAGAATTACCCGAGGAAACAGCTATTCCTTTGTAAGTTTTTGTTAAGTCTAAATTAGATTTTTTTGCTATCGTCCAAGCTTCACCTAAAGCAGCCAAATGAACAGACGCTAAATAATTTGTAATTACTTTTAAAATTGAAGCCGTTCCTAATTCACCGGTATGCAATACTTTTTTTCCCATTACCGTTAAGATAGGTAAAATTTTTTCGAATGTATTTCTATCTCCACCAACAAAAATAGCAATATTTCCTGTTGCAGCCCTGTGACATCCACCACTCACTGGACCATCCAAAGGTATAGCTTTTTTAGCAATTATTTTTTCCCCCATTCTTTTAACTTCAGCTTCATCTGTAGTGCTCATTTCTAGCCATATTTTTTTTTCTGAGAGTCCTGCCAATATTCCATTTTTACCCTCCATTACATCGGCACAAGTTTTAGGAGAAGGCAAGCATGTTATGACTAAATCAACTTGTTCCGCAAGTTCTTTAGCAGAATTTGCAACTTTAGCACCTAAATCAAAAAAGAGTTTTGTCAAATTTTTATCAAGATCTCTTACAGTTAAATCAAACTTATTTCTTAATAAACTTCCCGCAAGTTTTCCCCCAACATTTCCTAAACCAATAAAACCTATTTTCATTTTTTAACCTCATCATTTTTTGTTTTTGTAAATACTATCATTATTACTCCTATAATTATAATTGCTCCTCCAATAAATAATTCAGTTGTTGGTTTTTCGCCAAGGAGAAATATTGCTGCCAACAAACCTGTTGGTGGGATTCCCATCGTAACAATTGGTAGCACTTTATATAAAGGATTATTTTTTAATACGTAATAAAAACAACCATAAGTTATTGGCTGCATAATAAAACCAATATAGATTGCAATTATCCAATGATCAAAACTTGCATCTATTAAATAATTTATTGTATTCCCATCAATCACTGCAGATAAACAAATTAATATTGGTCCTGAGAATAGCGCCAACCAAGCCACCAATGTTATTGGGTTTATTTCTTTACTTAGAGGTTTGACAACAACTTGTCCAAGTGCCCAAATCGCTGATCCTAGAATAGTTAATGCTATACCAAAAAACTTTCCATCTAAATTAGGAGATCCTGTTAAAATATAAACTCCAACAAAGGCAATAGTAATTCCAATTAACGCTCTTATTGTTGGTTTCTCTTTAAGCATGAAGTAAGCAAAAATAACTCCAAAAGGTACTTCTGTTTGAACTAGCAGTACTGCGGCTGAAGCATCAATATAGTTTAAACCTGTATAAGTTATACTGTATTGCAAAGTATTAGCTATAAAGGATGCAATAAATATTCTCTTTAAATATCCTCGAGGTATAGGAAACCACCAAATCAAAATTGATGCTGCAAAAGTAAACCTTATACCCATTAAAAGAATTGGAGGAAAAGAGTCAAAAGCAGGTTTTGCTATAACAAAACCAAAACCTAAAAAGATAGGAACTAGAGATGCTATTAAGGTATCTTTTATATTCATGTAGTTATTTTTAATATTAATGATTATTAAAGAACTTATGATATATTCACTTTTTAGAATATGAATTCAACAAAAATAGAACCCAAGTATGCAAGTAAGTCAAATCCTAGAGTTGGTCTTATTGCTCTTGCTAGCGACTTTATTATTGAAAAAGACTTTATAAATGTAATTAAGGATCGCGATATTGATTTCTTTGTAAATAGAATTGAATGCTACAACCCTTTAACTAAAGAAAATCTTATTAAAATGTCAAATAAAGTAACTGAAGTTACAAAAGATATTTTACCAGATCAAGATGTAGATTGTATAGTTTATGGCTGTACATCAGGAACAATTGCTGCTGGATATAATTCAATTGAAAAAAAAGTAAAAGCTGCAAAACCAATGGCTGATGTTACAACGCCAAGTACAGCAGCTATTAAAGCATTAAAAAAATTAAATATTAAAAAAATTTGTTTGTTTACCCCTTATAGTAAAAAATTAAATGATGAAGTTCTAGAGTTTTTTAAGAAAGAAAATTTTGAAGTTACTTCTAATGCTTATTTTGATATAGAAGCAGATTATGACATTGGAAAAGTTGATCAAAATCATCTTTATGAAGTTTTATCTAAAATTGAATTAAATGGAGCTGAAGCTTTGTTTGTATCTTGTACTGCCTTACCAGTATTACCAATAATTGATAAATTAGAAAAAAAACTAAATACTATAGTCTTATCTAGCAATCAGGCATTAATTTGGGATACTCTTGTTCAAATAAATAAAAACAATTCAGTTGAAGGTTTTGGAAAACTATTCCAAGCAAATTAAATGCTCTTTACAAAAGAAGAATTTAAACAAAGATTAAAAAAAGTTCAAAAGATGATGCAGCAAAAAGGTATTGAACTTTTAATTTCTCATGACACTAATAATTTAAATTATCTTACAGGTTATGATGCATGGTCTTTCTATTATGCACAATGTGCAATCGTTCATGTAAATGCTGAGGAACCTTTATGTTTTGTCAGAGCTCAAGATGCAGGTGGAGCTTATATAACAACTTATTTAAAAAATGAGAATATAATTGTTTATGATGAAAATTATATTCATACTTGGCCAAAACATCCTTATGATTATTTAGTTGAAATTATTAGAGAAAAAAAATGGGATAAGCTATCGATTGGTTTAGAGATGGATGCCCATTATTTCACAGCATTTTGTTATGAAAAAATTAAAGAAGGTTTACCAGATGCAAAATTTAAAGATTGTGACCGTTTAGTTAATTGGGCAAGATTTGTTAAATCTCATGCGGAAATAAACTTTATGAAAGCTGCTGCAAAGATTTCAGAAAAAGGAATGAAAACAGCTATGGATGTTATTAAACCAGGTGTAAGGCAATGTGATGCTGTGGGCGAAATACAAAAAGCTTTGTTTTACGGAACACCAGAATTTGGTGGAGAGTACTCAAGTATAGCAACATTGCTCCCAACTGGAAAAGGAACTTCAGCATCTCACTTAACTGCAACGCAAGATGTATTTGTTGAAGACGAAGCTACAATTATTGAATTATCTGGTGTCTATAAAAGATATCATGCTCCAATGGCTAGAACAGTTTTGCTCGGTAAACCTGACCAATTGAAAATTGACACCATGAAAAAAACTATTGAGGCTTTACAAGCAGGAATAGATGTTACAAAACCAGGAAATACCGCTGATGATGTTGCTCAAGCTTTTTGGAAAGTATTAGATAAATATGGAATAGAAAAAAATTCTAGAACTGGATACTCAATTGGTATTGGATACCCGCCTGATTGGGGCGAACATACTTTAAATATTTACAAAGGTGATATGACTGTTTTAGAACCAAATGTTTGTTTTCATATGATAGCAGTAATGCAATTCGGAGACTGGGGTGTAGAAGCATCAGAAGCAGTAAGAGTAACAAATAATGGTTCAGAATTATTTTGTAATTTTCCAAAAGAGCTTCATATTAAGAGTTAATTAGCTATTGAAATTTTAACTACAAATGCTTTAAATCAGCGCCATGCCAAAAGATATTGAATTCGTGAAATTTGATAAGGTTGATAAAAGTTATGACGGAGAAATTCTAGTCGTAAAAAATTTAAATCTTGATATTTCAAAAGGAGAATTTGTAACTATGCTTGGACCATCTGGCTCAGGTAAGACAACAAGCTTAATGATGTTGGCAGGTTTCGAAACACCAACAAATGGTGAGATCTATTTAGAGGGAGAACCGATAAGTAGCATTCCTCCTTATAAAAGAGGTATAGGCATGGTGTTTCAAAACTATGCACTATTTCCACATATGACTGTAAATGAAAATCTTTCGTTCCCACTTGAAATAAGAAAATTTTCTAAAAAAGAAGTCGAAGAAAAAGTTAAGAGAGCACTGTCTATGGTAGAATTAGAATCTTTTGGTTCAAGAATGCCACTACAGCTTTCTGGCGGACAACAACAAAGGGTTGCTCTTGCTAGAGCTCTTGTTTTTGAACCAAGATTAGTTTTGATGGATGAACCACTAGGTGCACTTGATAAAAAATTAAGAGAGCAAATGCAATA
>CACANV010000041.1 GCA_902533955.1 uncultured Pelagibacteraceae bacterium | reverse complement strand
GTGTTTTTTTCTTCCTTTATTAGGCTTATCTATTAACCCCAAGGATCTTGCTATAGGGTTTGCGTAATTAATAATTATAATATTTATTAATATAGATATAATTAAAAAAAAAATTAAATTGTTATTGTTAATATCCATTTATTATAAATTAATCCTGGTGCCCCCGCACGGACTCGAACCGCGGACCTATTGATTACAAATCAATTGCTCTACCAGCTGAGCTACAAGGGCATTCGTATTAACGAAGTTTTTAATGATAAAAGTCTAATAAATCAACAATTAAAAGATATAGCTACTGAAATTTAATTTTCTATTTGTAACTTTGTACCTTGTTGTAGACTATAAGCGACCAATCTGTCGGTTCGGCTGTCGGTCCGAGAGTTTGATCTATAAATTCAAAAATTTTAATTATTGATTTCTTATTAGAGGATAAACCTTAGGATTTAGATACTTTAAGTTAGTTAACAATATCAAAACCAAGGTAACAAAACCTATTGAAAGCCATAAATAAATTAAAATCTTAAAGTCAAACATCCATACTAATTCAAAAATATTTTCCATAATAAATTTTGAACCAATCACAGCAAAGAATACTGCAATTAAAATTACAGATTTAAAGATAATGACGAATTCAATTAAAGATGAAAAAATAATTTGTTTTTTTGAAAAACCTAAAATTTTGAAAACCAAATTTTGATATTCTTTTACTTTTCCTTGAACCATAATTGCACTTGAAATTACGATTAAGCCTATAACAATGGTAATCGCTGAAATTAATAAAACCGCAATAAATACCTTATTTAAAACAGCTCTAACTTTTGATAAATAATCTGCAATTTTAATCATTGATAAACTTGGCATGATTTCAAGCATTTCAGTTTCATCAAATTTATTTGAATTAAATTTTGCAGTAGCCAAATACTCATGTGGAATATTTTTTGCAAATTGAGGGTTAAATAACATTGCAAAGTTGATGTTTAAATCTCGATAATCAACTTCTCTAAAATTTATTACTTTCCCCTCAATTTCACGTCCATAAACATTTAAAGTAAAGATATCACCTAATAGTATATCAAAATCTTTAGCAACTTTTGCATCTAAAGATATTTGAAGTTGACCTGGCTTTGATAAATCCCACCATTCACCTTTTAGAATTGAGTTATCTTCAGGCACATTTTCTACCCACGAAGATCTTCGTTCAGTACCAATAACCCAGTAACTATTATTATCTGGTTTAATATAAGTATTAGGATCAATCCCATTAATTTTTATTATACTAGATGAAACCATTGGTACAATTTCAATAGATGCATTTGAATCCATATTTAAAATACCTTGTTCAAATTTCTCTCTTTCTCCTTTCTGAATACCGACAAAGAAATAATCAGGTGCAATATCAGGAATAGATTTAGCAATTTCTCTTTGAAAATTTGTACCAACTAAAGCCAAAGTTAATAACAAAGTAACCCCTAAGCCAAGAGACATAACTGTAATAGGAGTTATACTTTTTGTCTGAGTAATATTTTTAATTGAAACTTTAAAAGAAATTATTGGAATTGATTTGAATTTTTTAAGAAAAAAAATGATTAATTTTGAAAGTAAGAAAAATACGATTAAACAAACAAAAAAAGCAGCAAAGTAACCTAAGCTATAAGAAGGTTGCTCAGATCCAATCGTGAATAATAAAATTAAGATAGATAATAAAACAAAGCTTAGAACAACTGATCTCTTAGAATAATAAAATTGAAGGTTTTGAAATACGTTTCTAAATAAATTTGCAGCTTTTATTTTATCTATAGAACTGATTGTTGGAATAGAAAAAATTACAAGAACTAACAAACCCACTAAAAATACTTTTAAAAAATTAGGGAATGAAAACACTGGGTAAACGTTCAATCCCAATCCATCAGATAGGTATATATCTACTATCGGTACAATTAAAAAACTTAATCCATAAGCAACAACAGTGATCATGAATAAAAGTATAAATAACTGAAGGTAATATAATATTTTAATATTGCCTGAATAAAAGCCAACCGCTTTTCTTACAGCAATAGACATGTTGTTTTGATTGATAAAAGAAAGCAGAGTATTTGCGATTCCTATACCTGCAATTAACATTGCACTGATTGATACAAGAGATAGAAATTGAGAAAAATTATTAATAATTCTTTTTATTCCACTAGCAGAATTTTCAGGATATCTAAGCTTTACTTTTTTATCATCTTTAAAAATTTTTTCAATTCGTTGTTCGATTTTTTCTGATTTATCTTTTTCGTAAAATTTTACTTTGTATTCATAGTTTAAAAAGCTTCCCATTCCATTTAGTTTTAAAATTTCTAAAGTTTGTTTTCCTGCTAAAGCCCAATCTCCAAATGCAACAAATCCACTAACATCTGGTACTGATTTAATAACTCCAATAACTGTAAAGTTTTGATCTTGAACTTTTACCTTTTCATTAATTTTTATATTAAGGTTTTTTGATAAACTTTCATTTATAAGGATAGTGCGAGGTTCTTTTTGCATTTTTTCATAAGCACCAATTGGCTCATAAACAACATTTCCATATAAAGGATATTTTTCATCCACAGTTTTAATTCTAGTAAATAATGATTTATTTTTTTCTCTTCCAGTTGTTGAAAGCATAGTACTAAACTCAATCATTTGAGAAACAGTTGCAAATTCTTTTACTTGATTAACTAGATCTAAATTTCCTGGATTACGATTATAATCAATCTCTAAATCTCCACCTAAAAGTGCTTTGGCATTATCATTTAATTCTTTTTTAAGACTATCTTCAATTGTGAAAATTGCACTTAAAATATAAAGACTTATAAATAGCGTAACAATGATACTAGATATTTTATGATAATTTCTGCTTAAATCTTTTAAAGCATATTTAAAAATCAAACTAAATTCTGAAGGATTATTTAATTTTACCATCTTTAATTTTTATTTTTCTTTTAGCTTTGTCAGCAAGTTTAGTGTCATGAGTTACCATGATTAAAGAAGAGCCTTCTTCTTTTACATACTTAAATAGAATATTTGTAATCATGATAGAATTTTCAGTATCCAAATTTCCGGTTGGTTCATCAGCTAAAATTAATTTTGGTTTCATTGCAATTGCTCTAGCGATAGCAACTCTTTGTTGTTCACCACCCGATAATTGACTTGGTAGATTATTAAAACGATGTCTCAAACCAAAACGATCTAATAAAATTTTTGCCTCTTTTTCTGGATTTTTAAAATTATTGAGCTCGAGTGTAAGCGCAACATTTTCAACCGCTGTATAATTAGGAATTAAATAAAACGACTGAAAAATTATTCCAATATTTTTCTTTCTTATCTCAGATACCTCATCTTCACTAAGGCCTGTAATTTCCTGATCTTGGAAAATTATTTTACCAGAGCTAGGTTTCTCCAATCCCCCAATTAACATGATTAAACTTGTTTTCCCTGAGCCACTTTCCCCAACAACAGAAACGGTTTCTTTTTTCTTAATATTTAAATCAATATTCTTTAAAACATTGATACTATCTTTACCAGTTTGGTATTTGAGATTTATTTTTTTTAATTTAAGAAGAGTATTCATGAATAAAACTATATTTATAAAAATTTTGATAATCTTTCTAGTGCACATAAACGCAAGTGCAATAGAAAAGGTAGTTTTATTCGGTGATAGTTTGATGGCTGGATATGGATTACCTAAAGAACATCATTTATCAGTAGTTTTAGAAAATAATCTTAAGGAAGCTGGTTTAAATATTAAAGTTATTAATGGAAGTGTTTCTGGAAGCACTTCATCAGGTGGATTGAATAGAGTTGATTGGAGCTTATCAGAACCAGGAATTGATTTAATCATTTTAGGATTAGGAGCTAATGATATGCTCAGGGGAATTCAACCAGGCGAAACAAAAAAAAATTTAGAACAAATAATAAATATTGCAAACAATAAAAAAATTAAAATTATTTTAGCTGGGATGGTTGCACCAAACACTCATGGAAAAAAATATAAAAAAGAGTTCGATGATATTTATCCGAAATTATCAAAAAAGTATAATTTGCCCTTAATCCCATTTCTTCTCGAAAAAGTAGCGCTTAATCCAAGCTTAAATCAAAAAGATGGAATTCATCCAAATAAAGAAGGAACCATCAAAGTAAGTGAAACTATTAAAAAAAGTATTATTAATATTTTAAATTAAATTAATAAATTTCTAATCTGTCGGTTTCTTATCGGTATTAGCAATACTATAAGTGATTAATTTTTTTTTACTTAAATAGCACTCGTATTTTCTTCTTTAATAACATTTGTACTTTGAGTTTTTAGCGGTCTATTGATTACAAATCAATTGCTCTACCAGCTGAGCTACAAGGGCATTGTTAGTTTTGTAATCTTATTCTATATATTATCAAGATCTTTTTTTTCTTTGATTTATATGGTGAAATACAATGGAGGCACTGTTTGAAATATTCAAACTTTCAATTTTTTTGTTTATATTAATCTTAACCATAAAATCCGTATATTTTTTTGTGTGTTTGCTTAAACCAAATCCTTCCGAGCCAAATAAAAGTATATTGTTACCATTCCATTCAATTTTAGTAAAATCTTTCTCGCTTTTTGCATCAAACCCGTAAACCCAAAAATTTTTGTCTCTTAAATATTTAAGAGTAGAATTAATATTTGAAACTTCAAAAATATTTAAATATTCCATACATCCACTCGCAGATTTATACATAGATTTGCTTTCTTTAGGAAAATGTCTTTCTTTAATAATTAAACCATCAATATTGAATGATGCGGCACTTCTTATTATTGATCCAATGTTTCTCGGATCTGTTACTTCATCTAAACAAATTAATGTTAAATTATTATTTTCTTTAATAAATTTTTTTAATTCTTTCTTTTCTAAATTTTCTATTTCGGCTACATAACCTTGATGAAGTATTCCTTCATTTTTACAATATTTATCTAATTCTTTTTTTGTCTTAAAAAAAATTTTGATATTTTTTAAGAGATTTTTTTTTGGGCTATATCTATGAATATTTTTCTTACTTTCTTCTGTTAGAAATAATCTTAAAATTTTTCTATTTTGATTTTTTAGCGCTTCTAATACGGCATGTTTGCCTACAATAAAAAAAGAAGAATTATTCATGATAAATAGTGGTATTTTAACGATTTTTTAACTATTTCCCCCTATAATTCACATATTGCATTTGTACAATAAAAATATATAAAACGCATGTTGTTTAAAGCTTTATTGAACAAGGGGACGCTTCCCCTACTATTAAGGAGGGGTACCAAAGCGGTCAAATGGGGCGGGCTGTAAACCCGTTGACTTCGGTCTTCGAAGGTTCGAATCCTTCCCCCTCCACCATTAATAAATTTTTTTTCAACAAATGGAGTGTACTTGGGTGTTGCGGGTGTAGTTCAATGGTAGAACGCTAGCCTTCCAAGCTGGATGTAAGGGTTCGATTCCCTTTACCCGCTCCAAATATATTAAATAAAAAAAAGAGGTAAAAAAGTAATGTCAAAAGAAAAGTTTGTAAGAAATAAACCGCACTGTAATATAGGTACAATCGGTCACGTTGATCATGGAAAAACAACTTTAACAGCGGCAATAACAAAAGTGTTAGCTGAAAGCGGCGGTGCAACTTTTACTGCTTATGATCAAATTGATAAAGCTCCAGAAGAAAAAGAGAGAGGGATTACAATTTCAACTGCTCATGTTGAATATGAAACAGATAAAAGACACTATGCGCACGTTGATTGCCCAGGTCACGCAGATTATGTAAAGAATATGATAACTGGTGCAGCTCAAATGGATGGAGCAATTTTAGTTGTTAATGCAGCTGATGGTCCTATGCCTCAAACTAGAGAACATATTCTTTTAGCAAGACAAGTTGGAGTTCCAGCTATTGTTGTTTATTTAAATAAAGTAGATCAAGTTGATGACAAGGAAATGATTGATTTAGTTGAGGAAGAAATTAAGGAACTTTTAACTTCATACAAATTTCCTGGAGATAAAACTCCAATTATTAAAGGTTCTGCTCTTGCTGCCGTTGAAG
>CACANV010000040.1 GCA_902533955.1 uncultured Pelagibacteraceae bacterium | reverse complement strand
TTGCTTTCCACTTTGAGTTCCGGCAGGTATTTTTATTTTAGCTTTTCCACCATCAATAGTTGGAATTTTTATGTCAGTACCCAATGCCGCATCAGCTATTGATATTGGACATTCAAAAAATAAATTTTCCTCTGATCTTTTAAATAGATCGTGAGAGTAAACGTTTATAAATAAATATAAATCACCATTGCTTGCTCCTCTGGATCCAGCTTCTCCTTTGCCAGCTAATCTTATTCTTGTTCCATCATCTACGCCTTTTGGAATGGTTACAGAAAGTCTTTTTGAAGACTGTTTTTTACCTTGTCCGTTACAACTATTACATGGATTAGTTATTTCCTCACCCGATCCTGAACATTGTGGACATGTTTGTTGTACTGTAAAAAAACCTTGACTTGACCTAACTTGACCATGTCCTCCACACATCGAACATGATCCAGCATCATAACCTGGTTTTGATCCAGATCCACTACAGGTATTACATTTATCTGATGTAGAAAATTTAATATCTTGTTTCTTACCAGCGAAGGCTTCTTCTAAGCTTATTGATAAATCATATCTTAGATCAGAACCTCTATTATTTGACCTTCTAGATCTTCTTCCTCCACTTGTAAAACCTTCTCCAAAAAAATCTTCAAAAATATCTGAAAATGAACTTGAGAAATCAAAGTTACTAAATCCACCTCTTCCACCTCCTCCATTTTCAAAAGCTGCATGTCCAAAATTATCATAGTTTTGTTTTCTTTCTGAATTTGAAAGAACATGATAAGCTTCAGATGCTTCTTTAAATTTTTCTTCTGCTGCTTTATCTCCTTTATTTTTATCAGGATGATATTTAACTGCTAATTTTCTATATGAAGATTTTATTTGATCCGCTGAAGAACTCTTATTAACACCCAAGACGTCGTAGTAATCTCTTTTTGCCATAACCCATTATAGACAAATAGTTGTTAGCTTAGGCGCTTTTTTCTTTATTTTCGTCTTTTACTTCCTCAAAGTCTGCATCAACAACATTATCGTCTTTTTTTCCTTCTTCTTTAGGATTTTTTGGTGTGTCACCAGGTTTAGTATTTTGTTGAGACTTATATATTGCCTCACCTAACTTCATTGAAGTTTGAACCAATTCTTGTGTTTTTTTCTTAATTTCTTCAACATCTGTACCTTTTAATGCATTTCTAAGATTCGCAGATGTATCTTCAATTGCCTTTTTATCTGCCTCAGAAACTTTACTGCCATGTTCTTTTAAATTTTTTTCAGTAGAATGCAATAAAGTATCAGCTTGATTTCTTGCATCAACAGCTTCTCTTTTATTTTTATCAGCTTCTTTATTTGCTTCTGCATCTTTAACCATTTTATTAATTTCTTCATCACTTAATCCACCAGATGCTTGAATTTGGATTTTTTGTTCTTTGCCAGTTCCCTTATCTTTAGCAGATACATTTACAATACCATTGGCATCAATATCAAATGTAACTTCAATTTGTGGAATACCTCTTGGAGCTGGAGCTATACCAACTAATTCGAAGTTTCCTAAAACCTTATTATCTGTAGCCATTTCTCTTTCACCTTGTAAAACTCTAATAGAAACGGCTGGCTGATTATCCTCGGCAGTTGAAAAAACTTGGCTTTTTTTGGTTGGTATTGTTGTATTTTTTTCAATAAGTTTTGTAGAAACGCCACCAAGTGTTTCAATTCCTAAAGACAATGGAGTTACATCTAACAATAGGACATCTTTTACATCACCCTGTAATACACCAGCTTGAATAGCCGCACCCATTGCAACAACTTCATCTGGGTTTACGGATTTATTTGGCTCTTTACCAAAAAAATTTTTAACTTCCTCAATAACTTTGGGCATTCTAGTCATACCACCAACAAGAATTACTTCATGTATTTCACTTGCAGATAATCCAGCATCTTTAAGTGCAGTTTTGCAAGGTGGAATTGTTCTAGCAATTAGATCTTCAACTAAGGCTTCTAGTTTTGCTCTAGTTATTTTTAAATTAATATGTTTAGGACCAGTCTTATCAGCAGTGATAAAAGGTAAGTTTATTTCAGTCTGAGTGGCAGATGAAAGTTCAATTTTTGCTTTTTCAGCAGCCTCTTTTAATCTTTGTAAAGCTAACTTGTCAGATTTTAAATCTATTCCGTTTTCTTTTTTGAACTCGGCTAATAGATAACCAACAATTGTATTATCAAAATCTTCTCCACCTAAAAATGTATCACCATTAGTAGATTTAACTTCAAATACACCATCTCCTAACTCTAAGATTGAAACATCAAAAGTACCACCTCCTAAATCATAAACAGCAATTTTTTTATTTTCTTTTTTATCTAATCCATAAGCAAGTGAAGCTGCAGTAGGCTCGTTTATAATTCTTAGAACTTCTAATCCTGCAATTTTTCCTGCATCTTTTGTTGCTTGTCTTTGCGCATCATTAAAATATGCAGGTACAGTTATTACTGCTTTAGAAACTTCTTGTCCCAAATATTTTTCAGCAGTTTCTTTCATTTTTTGTAAAACAAACGCAGAAATTTGTGATGGTGAATATTTATTACCTTTTGCTTCTATCCAAGCATCGTTTTTATCTGAATTAATAATTTTAAAAGGCGCAGTCTCAATATCTTTTTTTACAGTTGGATCATCAAAATTTCTTCCAATTAATCTTTTGACTGCAAAAATTGTATTTTCAGGATTTGTTACTGCTTGCCTTTTTGCTGGCTGTCCAATTAATTTTTCATCATTATCAGTAAATGCCACAACTGAAGGGGTAGTTCTTGTACCTTCGGCATTTTCTAATACTTTTGCTTGCGTGCCTTCCATTACAGCAACACAAGAGTTTGTTGTTCCTAAATCTATTCCTATTACTTTGCTCATAATTTATTTACCTTTACTTCATATAAGAGCTATTTTTTTATCTACAACTGCTCTTAAAGATTAATTTTTGTCCTAATTATCCTTATTTTTCTTATCTTTTTTGTCTTCTTCTATTTCTTTTTCTTCTTTTTTCTTTGATACTCCAACCAATGAAGGTCTTAACAGCCTATCTTTCATCATAAAACCTTTTTGAATTTCTTGTATTATAGTTCCTGGTTCTTTAGTATTATCTTCTATTTCCATCATTGCTTGATGAAGATTTGGATCAAGTCTTTCATCAATTGATTTTATAGGTTCTATATTATTTTTTTTAAATATTGAGAGCATATCTTTATTAATAATATCAAAGTGATCAATGATCTTTTTTAAAGAATCTGTGTTTTTTAAAGTCTCATCATTCTCTAGAGAGACCTTTGATCTTTCAAGATTGTCTAATAAGTTAAGAGCTTCTCTTGCAAAAGCAAAACCTCCATATTCAAAAGCATCATCTTTTTCCTTTTCAAATCTTCTTCTTTGATTTTCCATTTCTGCAAAAGTTCTAGCTAATTTATCCTTTAGACTTTCAATTTCTTCTTCTGGTGTTTGTTTTTTTTCATTTTGATCTGTATCTTTAATTTCCTCTTTTTCTAAATCAGATTTATAGTTTTCATTATTTTTTGAATTATTTTCAGTTTCAGAATTTTGAGTTGTCTCATTTTTTAATTCTTCTTTGTCCATCGTTATCTATATGGTAAGTAAATATTTAATTTCTAGATGCAAAAAAAAAAAATTAAAGAAATATTTATAGGCTCAAATAATCGAGGAAAATTGAAGGAAATTCGAGATTTATTGCCTAAAAATATAAAAATATTCTCCAATAAAGATTTTAAGATTTCCAGTCCTCTAGAAACTGGTAAAAGTTTTCAACAAAATTCATTATTAAAAGCTAGATACTTTTCTAGAAAAACAAAAAAAATAAGTCTATCAGATGACTCGGGTATAGAAGTAGATATTTTAGATAAAGCACCAGGCATATACTCAGCTGATTGGGCAGGAAAAAAAAGAAATTTTAATATAGCAATTAAAAAACTTTATGAAGAACTTTCAAAAAAAGATAAGAATTGGAAAAATAAAAAAATCAAAGCTAGATTTATTTGTGTTTTAACTATTTTTTGGCCAAATGGTAAATCTATAAGTAGAATGGGTAAAATTGAAGGCTTTATTTCTAAAATAAAAAAGGGAAAAAATGGTTTCGGCTATGATCCAATATTTATTCCAAGAGGTAAAAAAATTACATTTGCAGAAATGTCATCTTTAAAAAAATATAGAATTGATCATAGATTTAATGCTTTTAAAAAAATCAGAAAATTTTTTTAAATTCATTATTTTCAGCACTATAAAAATTTAATTCGTGAGTAATAATATTTTTATCAATTTCAAATATACCAATTTTTCCTTTAAATTTATTTTTTTTATAGAATATTTTTTTTGAAATCTTAAATTTATTGTCATACAATAAAAAGTAAACTAGACCTATTAAATCATAGCTTAAAAATGACAATTGGTTAGGATTTGATAAATAATTATTATAATAATCATTTATAAATAGCTTATAATTTTCTTTACTTATAGAAGGAAAATAAATCGGTTGAAATGAAATTTCTTCTAATAAAGATTCGTCAAACCACTGATTTAGAGTTATGTAAGTTATTCTTTTTGATGATACATCAGTATATAGGAGTGAAGTTGTAACACTTTTTAAACTTTCATCAAAATCTGCAATTACTACAGAGTCAAAATTAATACCCCCAAGTGTATCTTTTTTCATTAAATTTTCTAATCTTTTTTTTTTATTAATGATTTTTGAATTTTCTAATTTTTTAATTTCATTTTTGAGTCTTTGTTTTCTCTGGGGATATCTTGTTAATTTTTCAATTTGCTTAGTTAATAAGGTCGGGTCTTTGTCGTAAAAAAAAATTTCTTTATGTTTAATATTAGTTTTATTAATTGCTAGTTCTATTTCTTTTTTATAGTCAGTCTTTGGTATTAAAAAAATAGTTCTTTCTAAACCATTAATTATATTAAATTTTTTTATAGTTTTAATTTGGGAAATTGCATTTACTCCAGCGCTTATTACATTGGATGGATTTTGATAAATCTTATTAGTGAAAGATAAAAAAGTTATATCTTCTAATTCATCAAGATATTTTGTACTTTCACTAAACACTGGACCTATAACAATTCTAACACCTGAATTATATAATTGTTTTGATACTTTCAAAGCATCAATAGGATTAGATCTTGTATCTTTTGGTATTATTTCAATTCTTTCATCATTTATTTTATTAATTGCGAGTCTTACTGATTTTATTATCGAATCTCCAATATGTGAATATTCACCACTTAGAGGAATTAATAATCCAATTTTAATTTTTTCATATGATAAAGCAGGTTGTTGAATTAAGCCTAAATTTAAAAATAGTATTGTTAAAAATTTAATAAAAGTTTTCATTTAAGATTTAATAATATAATTTCTAAGGTAATGCATAAATATGAAAAATTAAATAACCTAAAACCTGGGCTATATTGTGTTGCAACTCCTATTGGAAATTTAGGAGATATTACATTTAGAGCTATAGAAACTATAAAAAATTCAGATTTTATACTTTGTGAAGATACTAGAGTTTCAAAAAAATTATTAGACAAATTTAAAATTAATAAAAAACTAATTTCAAATCATAAATTTAATGAAAAAAAGAATCTAAAAATAATTTTAGATCAATTAGAAAATAACAAAATAATTTCTTTAATATCTGATGCTGGTACACCTGCTATTTCAGATCCTGGTAGAATTTTAATTAATGAGTGTATAAAAAAAAAAATTAATATTTATCCTATTCCTGGATCTTCAGCTGTAAGTGCGGCTGTCTCCATAAGTGGTTTTTCTGACAAATATTTTTTTTGTGGTTTTTTACCAGAAAAAAAAAAAGAAATAATTGATTTATTTAATTCTATATCAAAGTTTAATTATTCAATTGTTTTTTTTATTTCACCAAAAAAAATTATAAAAACAATTGACTATATTAAAAAGTATTTTTTAGATAGAAAGATTTTAATTTGCAGAGAAATAACCAAATATTATGAAGAATATATTAGAACAAATGTAAAAGAATTATCTGAACTTAATTTTTCAACAAAAGGGGAAATTACTGTTGTTATTTCAGAAAATAATAATTTAGAAAAAAGATTAAAAGAATTAGAAGAATCAGATAAAGAAAC
>CACANV010000039.1 GCA_902533955.1 uncultured Pelagibacteraceae bacterium | reverse complement strand
GCAAAAAAAGAAAAGAATTTATTTGGAGTGAAGTTTTAAAGCTAATTGATTTCAATATTTTAGAAAAGTCGATTAAAACAGTTGGTTTAAATGAACTATTAGAAATTTCGCCAAGCATGCTTACTGGAAAGCTTGAAAATAAAATATTAGTCGATGTAAATAAATAATGGATTGGGATAAACTTAAAATATTTCATGCGGTAGCTGAAGCTGGAAGTTTCACAAGCGCAACTATAACTTTAAATTTAAGTCAATCTGCAATTAGCAGGCAGATACAATCTTTGGAAGAAGATTTAAAAGTAAAGCTTTTTGAAAGACATGCCAGGGGATTAACATTAACTCAAAATGGAGAGTATGTTTATAAAACAGCTCATGATGTTATAGGCAAACTAAAAGAAGTTGAAACATCGTTGGGAGATCAAAAAAATAAACCTTCCGGAAAGTTAACTATTACAACAGTCAGAAGTTTTGGAACACATTGGCTCACACCAAGAATAGAAGAATTTATGCAATTGAACCCAGAAATTGAAGTTGAATTGATTTTTGATGATAAAGAGTTGGATTTAAGCACGAGACAGGCAGATATAGGAATTTTTATGCGAAGACCAAAACAACTCAATTATATTCAAAAAAAGTTAATAGACATTAACTATCATATATATGGTTCAAGCAAATATTTAGAAAAACATGGAATGCCAAAAAATGTAAACGATTTAAATAAACATAAGTTTATTTCATTTGGAAAAGGAGCGCCTTCACCTGTTTACAATCCAGATTGGGCACTTAAAATAGGCATGAAAGACAATAAAAAAAGAAAATCTATTATGAAAGTTAACAGTGTAATGGGCTTGTTGTTAGCTGTTGAAAGTGGAGTAGGGTTATCTGCATTACCTGATTATTTAGTTTTTCAATCAAGAAATCTCATTAAAGTCCTACCTAAAGTAGAAGGACCTATAACTGAGGCTCATTTTGTGTATCCACAATCTCTTAAAAATGTAGCAAGAGTTACAACTTTTAGAAATTTTCTTTATAGCAAAATTTCTGAGTGGAAATTTTAAAAATAACACCAAATTTCAAGGATCGATGCGACATTATTGCAATTGATAATCATTATCATTGAGAATAATTCTCACATCCATAAAAATAAAACAATTAACTAACATAAATAAAAAAAAAGAGAGAAAAAATGAAAAAAATATCTATTTCTGCATTAATTGTATCATTATTTATTTCAACTTTTGCGATAGCAAATGAAGTAAATATCTTTAATGCAAGACATTATAAAGCAGATGCAGAACTTTATAGCAAGTTCACTGCAGCAACTGGAATTAAAGTAAATTTAATTAATGGTAAAGCTGGAGCTTTAGAAAAAAGAATGATCGAAGAAGGGGCCGATTCTGCGGCAGACCTTTATATTACAGCTGATGCTGGAAGATGTGGTGCATTCAAATCTAAAGGAATGACGCAGGGTGGACTAACATCTGCAACAATTAAATCATCAGTTCCAAAAAACTTTAGAACTACACACTGGGTTGGAGTAGCTAAGAGAGCGAGAATAGTTTACTACTCACCAGAAAGAGTAACCGGTGCAGAGTTGTCTGGACTTACTTATGAAAGTTTAGCTGATCCAAAATGGAAAGGTAGAATTGCAATAAGAGCTTCAAGCAACATTTACAACAAATCTCTTGTAGCTTCATTAGTAAAAAATAATGGAAAAAAAGCTGCAGGTGATTGGGCAAAAGGTGTTGTTGCTAACATGGCAAGAGATCCAAAAGGAAATGACAGGGCACAAATAATGGCAGTAGCAGCTGGAGAAGCTGACATTGCTGTTGCCAATACTTATTACTTAGCACTTATGCTATCTGGTAGTAAAGGTGAAGAACAACAAGCTGCCGCTAAAAAAGTGAAAGCATTCTTCCCCAATCAAAACGATAGAGGAACACACATGAATATTAGTTGTGCTGCTTTAGTAAAAGGTGCGCCTAACAAAGCAAATGCAATTGCACTAGTTGATTACTTATTATCACCAGAAGCTCAAGAGCACTTTACAAATAATACTTTTGAGTTTCCAATGATTAGTGGTGTTTCACCAAACCCATTAGTAGTAAACAATTTAGGTTTAGACTTTAAACAAGATCTAACTACAAGTGTTGCTAGCTATGGAGATAAACAAGCTGATGCATTAGAAGTAATGACAGCTGCTGGTTGGAAGTAGCATTGAAGGTTAAAAAAAAATTTATGTCTGATATTAATTATAATAAATCAGCCAAGCCATGTTCTCCATGTGCTGAGGAGTGTGAAAAGATTAATAAAAGAATAAATAATAGAAAAATTTCAGAAATAAATACGAAAGATTTTCCGCACATTCTGAAAGTATTTAATATCTGATTCTTTCTTTAATAGAAGTGCCTAGGACATGATTCTTCCTAGGCACTTTAAAATAAAATTTTATCAAATGATTGGATTTAGAATACCTAAGGTAATTTTTAAAACTAGAGAAGGAGATAAGTCTAGTTTACCAAATGAATGTTCAATTGGAGGAAAATGGGTAGATAAATCAACTGAGGATTTTTTCACAAATAAAAAAGTAATAATTTTTAGTTTACCGGGCGCATTTACACCCACATGTTCCACTCAACAACTACCAGGATTTGAGAATAATTACAGTAAATTTAAAGATTTAGGCATTGATGAGATATATTGTTGCTCAGTAAATGACTCTTATACGATGATTGCTTGGGGAGAAAAATTAAGGATAAAAAATATTAAGTTAATTCCTGATGGTTCAGGTTTATTTACAAAGTTTATGGGGATGCTTGTATCAAAAGATCACAATGGTTTTGGACAAAGAAGTTGGCGATATATGGCCATAATCAATAATGGAATTGTTGAAAAATGGTGGCAAGAATCTGGAATTAATAATGATGGTTCTGATAACGACCCTTACATCGAGACAACACCAGATAATTGTATTAAATACCTCTCAGAAAAAAAATAAAAAAAATAAATTAAATAATATCTAAAATGATCTCAAATAAACTAAATATATGGTTTTTAAGCTCATTATTAATATCATTACTAGTTACCATTCCTATTTTAACAGTGTCTTTAAGTTTTTTTGAAGAAACATCTAGATATTTTGACATTCTTAAAAATACTTTTTTGTTTGAGTATATTTTTAATTCTTTATTACTTTTAATTGGTGTTTTAATTTTAACTTTTTTTTTAGGGGTTGGTTCTGCGTATGTAGTTTCTTTTTATAAATTTCCGGGAGTTAATTTTTTTAAATGGGGTTTGATTTTGTCTTTTGCGATACCACCTTATATTTATGCATATTCATTGTTTGCCTTTTTTGATAACTATGGCACAGCATTTACAATTTTAAAAAGCCTATTTGGTGAAGGTGAGTATAATAAAAGCATACCAAAATTTGATGGTATGTTTGGTTTAGTATTATCAATTTCTTTTTCTTTGTTCGCTTACGTATATATTCTTGCAAGATCTTCATTCTTGTATCAATCACAAAATTTAATTGAATTAGGAAAAAATTTAGGTTTCTCAAAATTTAAATCCTTTTACTCAATAATATTACCTGGTGCTCGACCTGCAATTATTGCTGGGTTATCATTAGTAGCAATGGAAACATTAGCAGAGTTTGGAGCAGTTGATTTTTTCTCAGTGAATACATTAACAACAGGCATTTATAATGCATGGATAACCTTTGATGATTTAGCTTTTGCCAATCGTATATCTTTTTTTCTTTTACTATTTATATTTATTTTGTTTTTAACTGAAAATTTGTCTAGAAAAAAAGCAAAATATCATTTGGATACAAAAGGTGGATTTAAACAAAAAGAAAAAATAAAACTTTCTGGTGCGAAATCTTTTATTGCATTTATATTTTGTTTTCTTTTATTCTTTCTGAGTTTCTTATTTCCATTGATTCAAATGCTTTATTGGACAATAAAATTTCCTGAAAACTATTTTGATTTAAATGCAATAAATCTTCTATTGAATACTCTTTTATTAGTAGGATTATCTAGTTTTGTTTTAATAGTATTTGCTTTAATATCAAATTATGGCAACCGCGTTTCAAAAAATAAAGCTCTCAACTTTCTATCAACCTTGTCTATTTCAGGATATGCAATACCAGGAGTTATACTAGCTGTTGCGTTTATAACTTTTATTGCTTGGTTTGACGAGAATATAATTAAATCACTAGGATTTTTATCAATTAAAAAAGTATTTATTGGATCAGTTTTAGGTTTGGTAATTGTTTATTTCATTCGTTTTTATTCACTAGCTTTCAATGGAATTAAGTCAGGTTACGAAAAAATAAATATTGCTGTTGATGAAAGTGCGTATCTTCTTGGATACTCTAAAAAAAAGACTTTTTTGAATATTCATATCCCATATTTAAGAAATTCTCTTTTATTTGTTGTTATATTAATATCGCTAGAAATAATTAGAGAATTGCCAATAACACTGGTTTTAAGACCTTTTAATTTTGAAACATTTGCAACAACTGCCTACATTTCAGCATCTGAAGACTTGTTAGAAGCGGCAGCAGTTCCATCATTATTTTTGATTTTAATCGCAGCTTTTTTTATTACAATAACATCAAAATATATTTTAAAAGAATATAATGAGTAAAAATTTTTTAGAGGTTAAAAATGTTGACTTTAATATTGGCGGAAAAGTTAAAGTAGAAAATGTATCTTTCACTGTTCAAAATGAAGGAGATATTATTTGTTTTTTAGGACCATCAGGAATTGGGAAAACAACAATTTTAAGAACAATTGCTGGTTTAGAAAAAATTAACAATGGATCAATAAAACTTAATAATAGGATTATATCTTCAAAAAATATATATATTGAGCCTGAAAATAGAAATATATCACTTGCATTTCAAGAAAATAGTTTATTTCCACATTATAATGTTGAAAGAAACATTCTAATAGGAGCGGAAAAAAAAAACAAAAAAAAGAAAAAGATAAATTCAAAAGAAATAATTAATTTTTTAAATTTAAAGAAAATATTAAATAAATATCCACATGAAATAAGTGCTGGAGAAGCTCAAAGAGCTTCATTAGCTAGATCATTAGTTTCAAATCCAGATTTATTATTATTAGACGAACCTCTTTCAAATGTTGATCAAAGTTTTAAGGAAGAAATCCAAGTCGAGCTGAAACAATTATTAACTAAATCTAAAATAACAACAATAATTGTTACTCATGACTCCTATGAGGCTTTTTATTTAGGTAACAAATGTGGAATTATTTTAAACAAACAGTTAAAACAATTCGATGATCCATATAATGTCTATCATTTTCCAAATTCAGTTGAAGTTGTGAAATTTTTAAATAGAGGAATTTTAATTCCAGCAAAAGTAACAAGTGAAAATAGTTTAGAAAATAAAGATCTAGGAACAATTAAAGGTAATTTTGTTAAACATTATCCTAATGGATCAGAGGTAAAACTTTTATTGCAACCAGAGGATTTAGAGCATGATGATAAAAGTAATTTAAAATTAGAGGTTGTTGATAGAAAATTTAGAGGTACAAATTTTATATATACTCTTAAAACTCAGAGCAGCCAACTAATTCCAGTATTTGTTCACTCTCATCACATACATCAGCACGAAGTTGACGAAAAGTTTGGAATTAAAAGACCAATTAATATTGATCATATTGTTTGTTTTTAAAGTTTAAAATTATAAAATATTTAATTTAAACTTTAAAAAAATGAATAATTTAGAAAATAAGTCACCAGATAAAGAAACATTTGACAAGCTTGTTAACCTTTTGATTTCAAAAAAGTATAATCAGCTAAGTAATAGTTTGCCTAAAATAATAAATGCTTTTCCCAAATCTTATCCTTTAAGAAATTTAGAAGGTGCGTACAATAAAGCCATAGGAGAGTATGAACTAGCTGAGAAATCTTTTAAGGAAGCTATTCAAATAAATAAAAAAATTCCAGATGCACATAATAATCTTGGTTTACTTTATATCGAGCAAAAAAAAATTGATCAATCTGTCGATTGTTTTAAAAAATGCAATAAAGAACAGTCCTAATAATCCTTTTTTTTATAATAATTTAGGAAATGCTTTAGCTCAAAATAATATTTTTGAGAGTGCATTAATAAAT
>CACANV010000038.1 GCA_902533955.1 uncultured Pelagibacteraceae bacterium | reverse complement strand
CTCCTGCCATAACTATAACTGCACTTTTTTGTTTTTCTTTTATAATTTTTGAAGAAAAATTAAAAATTTCTACAAAATCTTCCTCTTTGCCTTTAAAAAACATTTTAAATTCAGGTTCATTCATAATTTCCCAATGCTGAATTGGTTTTGTCAATCCTGGCATATCGTTATTCCCGTCACCATCATAACGATCTACGAGTTTTAATAAAAAATTCTTGTAATCTTCCATTGAACAAGGTTTGCTCAAATATTTTGAAAAACGTTTACCAAAAGGACTTCTTGCTTTTTTTCTTTTGCATGATTTTTGTTCCCAATTTGCATAAGGCCAAATGGTAGCAAGGATTGTTTGGTTGTGATCTTGAGCATAAACTACATATTTATCTGCATCTTGCCAGTAAAATTCTCCTTTTTTGCTTTCAATCTTATTCCAAACAAAAGGTCCTGGGTGTGGTCTTACCCATTGATTGTCTTTCCCTCTCATTCTTTCATCCCTCATTTCAGTTAATTCACCAAACCTTGACTCGGCAGATACCCAAGCGAAATTTGAGAAAAAAAATATTATTATTAATATAATTTTTTTCATTTTAGGTATTCCCTTTTTCTTGATAATTTAAATCTTCTATAAACTAAAATTAAAACTAATAATAAAAATACAGAACCAATTCTAAATTCTGTACCTAAGATATAATCTGCAAATTCTTCAAAAACTCCCAACCCCATTCCTGACAGTGCTACACCTGGTAAATTTCCTAATCCTGCAACAATGACAATCATGAATGATCTAATTGTATATGGCAAACCCATATAAGGATGGATTGTAAATGTTATTGAAATAAGCGCTCCTGCAACTCCACAAAGAGCTGCATTAATTCCAAAAGTTGCTGCATAAACTTTCTCTGTATCCACACCTAAAATCTTTGCTGCTCTTGCATTTTGAGCTGTTGCTCTTATCGCACGTCCTAGCTTTGATTTTTTCATATAAATCACTAAACAAATTGCAAAAACAATACTTATAAATGCAGAAAATATTTTCGAATTTGGTAAAACAACATTACTATCAAATAAAAAAGTTGTTCCATATCCTGAATTAGCAAGTACTACGTCCGCACCAAATGCAAAATTCATTAATTGCATGAAAAGAATACTAATTCCAAAAGTTGCCAAAATGGATATGAATAAATCTCTATCAACAACTTTGTTAATTACTAATTTATAAATTCCAATACCAACAAAATACATTATTATTGGAGATACAATAACTCCCCACGCTGGATGAATTCCGTAAAGATACATAAAGTAAGCAATGTATCCACCCAAAATAACAAGATCTCCTTGCGCAATATTAATAATATTCATTACTCCCCATTGAAGAGCCATTCCATATGCAATCAAAGCAAATAAAATACCAAGAAGTATTCCGTCCAAGCAAGCCTGGATGGTTATCATCGGATATTGGAAAACCATAAAATCCATAATTTACCCTTAAAAAAAAATACCCCCTAGAATTTAGGGGGTATTTATAGATTAGTTATTATCTTTCAGACCACTTAGGTACTGGATGAATTAACTTAGCAGATGCCCACTTAAGCGGAGCAACTACCTTGTTTTCACATTTTCCTGAGCTATCACACATAACTTGGAATAATACCATTGGTTTAGAAACGTTTTGACCACCTGGAGCAAATTTTATGTTTCCATAAAAAGTTTGCATATCGGTAGCAGCAAGAGCATCTCTTACTTTCTTTTGATCGAAAGAATTTGCTCTTTCAAAAGCATCTTTAAAAACCAATAAAGCAGCTGAAGACTCAGCGGCTTGGTAAGGTGGCGCGTATCCAAACTCTTTAGTAAAGTCTGCATCGTATGTCATTCCATCTTTAAACCACTTATCTTTGTAGGTTAAAGTTTTATGCCATTGGGAAGCACATAGAGCATACTGAGAATTTTTACCGTGTTGTTTAGATAGTTTTGCAGCATCACAGTGAGTCATTGCTAACATAGGAACATCGACTTTCATTTCAGAAATTTGTCTGATTGCAGTTAAAGCTCCTTTTGTATGTCCTGATACTACAAGCACATCTGGCTTCATTTGTTTTACCTTAACTAAAGTCGCAGCCATATCATTTAGTTCTTTAGGCAGTTTATCGTCGATTATAATCTCAGATCCAGTTTCTTTTGCTGCATCCAAAATACCTAATCTAACATCTTGAGAAAAAGCATCTTGCTCAAAAGCTTGTGCTATTCTTACTCCTTTACCACCATTTAACTCAACTGCTGTTCTAATTGCTACATCAAGATATAAGTTTGCTGGTGCTAAAACTGCAAATAGATATTTATATCCTTTAGTGAATAAAGATCTAGATGCACCATTTGCCTCAACCATTGGAACTCCATACTTTTCAGTAACTGGAGCAATTGCTTTTGTTAAACCTGAACTGTAAGGTCCAAGCATAAATTCAACTTTATCTTGGCTTATCAATCTTTCTGCAAGTTGGGCTGCTCTCTTTGGATTTGACTCATCATCGTAATAAATGATGTCAAATTTATATGTTTTTCCACCAACTTTAATTCCACCCATGCTGTTAATTCTGTCAACAGCCATGTTATAACCGTTTTGAGTATGAACACCATTCGATGAATATTTTCCTGTTAGTGAAACAGCAGCACCTAAAACAATTTTATCACCAACAACTTTTGCAAATGAAACAACTGAAGTTGATAATAATAATGCTAATGCAGAAACAAATGTAATTATAATGTTTTTTATTTTCATTTATTTCCTCTCTTTAATTAATTAAAATCATATTAAACTAAGAAATTTATTTTTTTGCAAGTTACAGAATTGTCAGATCTAACTAATATTGTTGAGTTAACGCTATAATAATTGCAATTATAATTAATACACACGCTGAAATTGTGTTTATTACTTTAGGATTTGCCTTAAACCACAAAATTAATTTGTTTGCTAAAATTGCATAACCAATAAGAGATAAAAAATCTAAAATAACATAAGTTGTAATTAAAATAATAAATTGAACAACATAGCTTGAAGTGAAATCAATAAATTGTGGGAATATGAATGGAAAAAACATCCAAGCCTTAGGACTTGTTCCTGCAACTAAAAAACCATCTTTATAAAAAGAAAAAAAACTTTTATTAGAAATTTCTTTTGCATTAATGTCTTTTGGTCTTGTGCTATAAATGTCATAAGCAAGATAAGTCAAATAAATTATACCAATCCATTTAAATGTATTTAAAAAAATAGGATTATCAGAAAAAAAAGATCCAATAACAAAAATTACCAAGGTCCCTTGAATTATATTTGCTGAGACATCACCTAATGCAGTCCAAACACAATTCTTAACTCCATAGTTAATAGAATAAGAAATTATAACTATCCTTGGCGTTCCAGGAGTAATAAACATGAATAAAATTATTTGTAAAAAAAGAAAGTATTCTAATGGAAGCATTTATCAGGATAGTCCTAAAAAACCGGGAGCTAAAGATGGCTAGATAGGACTATCTAAATAGTGTATATCATATGGAATGTTGATTTGCATTAAGCAAATTTAAAAAAATCATGAATATACTATGAAAAAAAGTCACAGACCCATCACAAAAAAGAAAAATCCGGAGCCAGAATTTGGAAGTCCAGATTGGGTCATATGGGCTGCTTGGGCAGATAGGGTCACATTTGAAGATATTAAATTTTTGACTGGCAAAACAGAGTCTGAGGTTATCAAAATTATGAGAAAAACCATAGAACCATCTTCTTTTAGATTATGGAGAAAAAGAATTAAATCTAAAAGTATAAAACATAGAAAAAAATTTGAATATTCAAGAAAACTAATAAGAGCAAATATAAAGAAAAATGAAATTCTAAACTGGTAAAAACAAAAATAGGACTTATATCTAAATTATGAAAAATATCATTATGTACTCTGGTCCATTATGCAATTTCTGCGAAGCGGCAAAAAGACTGCTTGTAAGAAATAATCTTAAATTTAGAGAAATAGATATTTCTACAAAAGATGGATTACGAGAAGAAATGATCCAGAAATCAAACGGAAAAAGAACTATCCCACAGATATTTTTTGATGAGCATCATGTTGGCGGATATGTTGAATTACGAGAATTAGAAAAAAAGGGTGAATTAAATAATTTGCTTAAATAATAACTATTCGATTGTTACTGTAAAAACTGGCTCTTCAGCTGTAATATTACAAACTGATCCTGTAACATCATTAGCAGAAAGTGCTTCCTTAGTTCCAAAAGACATTGTTATTGTTGGAGGTATCAATGCTACTGTATAAGGAGCTGTTAATTCATAAATAAGCTCATGATAATCATCACTACCATCTAAATCTGTTTTTTGTGCGGTACAATGAGTACAGCTATAACTAAAAGTTTGAGCATCAGTTCCTCCACATGTGTTATTTGTGCAAAATGAAACATTATTAGTTCCTGAATTCATCAAATAAGCATTTTGTTCAGCTGAAGATGCTCCTCCTTCATTAATTCCGATTACATGTGAATATTTTCTTGCTGATTCTGAACTTCCTAATCCATACATAGCATCTGTATTTGCAACTGACAAACAAACATCACCGTTATCTGTTTTTAATCTTTCATCAGTAGGAGAAGTAGTATCAGAAGTTTTTATAGTAAACTTTCTACTTATTTTAACCCACATATGAGTATATGTAGTCCCGAGAGGTAATAAAGCAACATCGCCATATGTTGCTGCAGTAGCTCCTGCATCAACAGCTGCTATATCAACTACTTTATCCCCACTACCTAATGTAACTTTTCCATCACATGTTGTTCCTGAACTATTGCCAGTACATAACGCTGCTTCGTTCATGGTTACTTTATATACGGCTGCTTTTCCTTTTGCTGCAAAAGCATTGTTTGAAACAGCTATAAAAATAATACTAAATAAAACTATTAAAATTTTTTTCATGATTAATCAGTTCTGGTTATTTTCGAATTTCCTTTAAATTCTATCATTATTTTATTATTTCTTTTTACTTTGGTTAATAGCTCACCAGACATATCTCTTTCTTCTTTCCACATAGTTTCGCTTAGACCATCTTGCGCTGTAGGTCCTTCTTTTGGTGGATGAAAAAACATTAGTTTTGCATACCATTCGTCTTCTAAGCCTGATAAATCTTTATCATCATGTGCTACTTCCAAATTAAAATTTGGCGATAACAAAAATTCTGAACCCATTTTAATTCCATCAATATCGTCTCTATCTTCGCCTTCCCATGCATAAGAATCTATAAAAGCTTTTCCCCAGTGCATATAAGGAATTTGAGACGCTAATCTAAAATCATAACCATCTAAAACTTTTTCATCATTAGCGTCGTCTATCCCAATATAATAATTTGTCGTTAATTCTAAGACTGCACTTCTAACTTCTCCTCCTATGCTCGCTCTAGCATTTCCTTTGTCATCATAATCAAGAAATGTATTAAAACCAGACATGGTGCTTTTGTCATCACTTAAAGATCTTTTTCCAAAACCTAAATTTGCTACGATTCTTTCATCGTTATCTTTTTCTGTATTAAATAAAGAAAATTGCGTGAACAAGTTTCCATTATCTTTTTTTTCTAATTCTCTTGTGGCAAGAATGCTAAAATCAGGGTTAGCATTATTTCTTAAATCTATGCTTGTCTCCGTTATACCTTCCCCTGGAACTATGTTTGAAATATAGTTATTTAAATTTTTAGAAATTTTTGATCCTAAATCTTCTGCAAAAGAATTACTAATCAATAAAATTAATAAGGAAATTATTTTGATAACTATTCTCATTAAGGACAAATTTATATAAATATTCTATTTTGATTTCAACTCAAATTTTAGTCCTAAATATTAAACAAATTCCATTATTACAATATCTTTTTCCTGTCGGCCTAGGTCCATCATCAAATATATGTCCGTGATGTGCTACCGAGCAGTAAAGAAGATTTAATTCAAAACTCTGATTTTATTTCAATTCATGTTCAAGGAGGAGAAAGATATAAAGATTGCATTAAATTAGATGATTTTGATAAAATGAAAAAAACAGCTTTCTTAATAAATACTTCTAGAGGTCATATAGTCAATGAAGATGACTTAATTATTGCTCTTTCAACAAATGTTATTGCTGGAGCAGGTATTGATGTTTATGAAACCGAACCTCTGCCATCAAGTCATAAATTAAGATTTTTACCTAATGCATTGTTATTGCCACACATAGGGTATGTTACTGCAGAAAACTATTCTATTTTTTATACTCAAATGTTTGAAAATTTAGAAAGTTGTGTGTCTGGCGCCCCTATTCGTGTTATTAAATAGATTATGCCAAAAGAAATAAATACAAAGCTCTCAAATGATCAAAAAAAAGTAATGTTTGAAGAGGCAACCGAGCCTCC